>NZ_KI421442.1:645-35782 GCF_000472625.1 Caloramator sp. ALD01 | reverse complement strand
AGTTTACCTATGGGTTTCAATCCCTTATAGGTAGGCTATAAACAGATAAGACAGCTTTTAGAAGATGAAAGCAAAGAAATGTTTCAATCCCTTATAGGTAGGCTATAAACCCCTTTCAATCATTATTATATCTATATTTTTCTGAATTGTCAAATTGTTTCTTTTTCGTAATAAAAAAGTAACTTTGTAGGTTTTTCAAGGGTTTGAGGCTGCTGTCGACCCCCCGGGTTTTTTGCAGGATTGGGGGTCGACAGCAAAAAAACTGTGGATTATATTCTCCACAGTTTTTGCTATCTATATTATTTCAATAACAAATTTGGCATTTCTTTAGATAGTTCTAATAACCTATCAGTATACCCACTTTTACTAAACAAAACGTAAAATTCATTTCTATTATTTCTTTTCCATTCAACTTTCTTAGCTTTTTCTTTTAACCTATAGAATATATCTATATCAATAGGTGTATTTAGCCATTTGCATTCTCCAAACAATATATCATTAGTATCCGTATTAATTCCAACTATATCTATCTCCTCTTTTGAATTCCACCATCTACCTACTTTATTTAATAAAAATGGAATCTCTCCTCCAACTATCATATCCCATATACTTTGTCTACATATATCTTCATACACAAAACTAACGTGATTCATATAAAAACCTTTTTTTATTTTGTCTAAAACATAATCAACATTATCTAATTCAATAAAGCTTCTATATGGATAAACAAACTTAAACCAAAACTCTATAAAATTATCATTTATAAAATATAAACCTTTTTTACTCTTCTCTGGGTTTTCCTCTGTTATTGGTACTTCTCTTTTTAATATATCTAAATCAATCAATGTTGATAGATATTTTGTTAATTTAGTCTGTGAAACTCCTAAGTTGGTTGCTATATTACCTATTTTATGGTTTCCAGCTGCAATAGATTTAATTATAGAAAAATATGTTCCTATATCTTGTACCTCTTTTTCGAGAAGAAATATGGGCTCTTCATACAAAAAGCTATCTTTATTCAATACATTGTTTTTTATTGCCTCAAATATATTCTTTTCCTTTTTAAACATTTCTATATACTTAGGCACTCCGCCTGTTACAGAATAATACTCAATTAAATTTACATCTTCATCATAAAATTCTTTGTAATACTTAAAATCAATTTGTTTTAATTTAATTTGTCCTGTTCTTCTGCCATAAAGTGGACTGGAGTAATTTAGTGTTTGTTTTTCCATCATACCAATTAGCGATCCACATAAAATTATCATAATATTTTTTTCTTTTAGTTTTTCATCCCAAATCCTTTGAAAAATTGAAGGAAATGCTGAATTTATTAAGCCTAAATACTGAAATTCATCTATTACAATTATTGTTTTTTGTTTAGGATCTACCCTCTTTAATATTAAATCAAAGACACTATCCCAGCTATCAATACGTAAATCTAAAAGGAAATCATCATTTAAATAATTTGCAATTGCATTTTTAAATGCATTTATATTTTCACCTTCAATTTCTTCTGTTGCAAGAAAATATATTGCCTTTTTATCCTCTATAAATTTCTTAATTAGAGATGTTTTCCCAACTCTTCTTCTTCCGTATATAACAACAAACGATGAACCTTCTCTTGTATATTCTTTATTTAAAAAATCCAGCTCTTTTTTTCTATTCACAAATTTTTTCATATTACCACCTCAACAATATTATACTTCAAATTATAATAATTCAAAGTATATTATTGTTTCACATTCATAATAAAAAATACCTTTATAGTTTTTTTCGAGAGTTTGCAACTGCTGCCCCCTATGTTTTTTTACAGGATTGGGGGTCGACAGCAAAAAAACTGTGGATTATATATTCCACAGTGTTTAGTATCTTCTAAAATTAATGTGTCTAAAAATATGCACATTAGTTATTGAGCCATCTTCATTTGTTATGCTCTTATACTCTCTCTTGCTTGTTGCATATATAGGAACAAAACCCTTCTCCTTTGCCCATTGTACCATATGATTTGTCGCCCCAAAATCACCCTGGATTAATATATAATCACCCTGCTTTGCGTTGTCTATTATAAAACGCTTAAATTTATCTATAATATATATAGGCAGTTCTCCTTCTGGTGGTATATTTGACCATATATACTGCAGTTCCTGTGGAAGATATATAAATTCTTCCACCTTAAGTTCATTCTCGGCTTCTCTTATTTGTTCATCTGTTAGTTTGTGGGAAAAAAGTAGTATCAACTTCATTCTAAGTCCTCCAATGCCCCCTTATTATTTAAGTATTCATCATATACTTTCTTTAATTCTTGATATTTTATACCTAATTCACTTTTTAATTTTGATATATCCTTTCTTTTATCAGGTTCCGTAAAACCAAAATGGTTTATATCGTTTCTTGAAACTGATATTGCATCTGCAATTTTAAATATTTCCTTTGGTGTATTTTTTAATATTTCTCTAATCTTTTCCTTATATTGTTCCTCTACAATCCATTTGCTTTCATTGTCTTTATATTTATATACCGCCATTGCCTTTGCTGCAATTTCTTCTCTTATGTCTTTATCTGAATCATCTAAATCATTTAAAACACATATAAATGTCTTTATTGTTTCATCTAAAGCTGTATATCCCTGTTGTATTAAATTGTTTTGAATACACCATTCAACAAATGCCATTCCAATTGATAAATTATCATTACAATCAAAAATTTTGGATTTTTTCTCAACCAATTTGAGTAGTTCAGAAATAGTTGGATAAATTTGTTTTTCCCTTATTGTATTTAAACTTTCTATCATATCCTTATATGCTGCGTAAACTGATTTTTGTGGGTTGTCAAGTACAATGCCTTTACAAGTATTTATTGCATCTGTAAATGTATTTAACTTTTTAGCAAAATTATAGACTTCCCTATACTTTTCATCATACTTCTTTTCCCTATTTACAAAGTCAAGTATCTGCCTGCTGTCACCAAACTTGACAAAGGAATTTATTGCATAGGACCACTCTAACAACCTATCAAACTCCTTAAGCTCAAACACTGGAGCAACTCCATCTTTATCCCTTGCTTCAAAGGCACCATAATATATTCCAAGTATGTCTATATTCTTCATTACCTTTGCATAGTTTAAAACAACAAGTGCGAGCATTGGGATTGAACGGAAGCTGTGGGTTATGTCAAATATTACCTCATCATTATCATTTATACAATCCATCATTACATTAAATATTTCCCATATCTCATCAACATTCTTTCCCTCTGGTATAGATTTATCTACTATCTTAACTTTATAATTTGGGGTTTCGAGTTCCTTCTTTAGTCCTATAAACTGTTTCTTACTCCTTCTTATTATTGTTTCTTCTGGGCTTACTTCCTCCCTTGATACTTCAACAAATCTCTCTGAATCCTCCCAGTTTTTATTTCTTGAAGCATTGGTTAGAAATATAATAACTTCATCATCTTCTGTCCATTCTCTGCATAAGTCCTCCACTAAAGCTGTTTGTATAAACCTACTTTTTACTTCAGCACCCTTTGGACATTTATATGTACATTCACTATATTCCCCTGTTCCTAAAAAGCTTAAAAACTTCTTTGCCATTTTATCTCTCCTCTCACAAATCTTTATACTTATTGTATATCAAACTTATTTAATTTTTAATGCGTAAAAATTTATATTAGACTAATCTGTTCTCCCTCTTCCAGCCTAAAGGATTTAACATCCTTTCTTTCTATAACATATTCTTCTTCATATTCACCAAATAAAAGTGGGGATTTAGGATTGTGGGCTCTATAGTTTTCCTCTGCCTTAGGCTTGTTTATATTTGCATAGCAATATAAGCAACCGTGGGCACAGGTGTCATATTGACCAATGTCAATACATTCGTGGCAAAGGCAAGCACTTCTGTTACCATCCCTCTTTAGATTCTTAAGCTTATATCCTACTATTTTTTCGATAAGTTCTCCATCTACGCACCTTCCGTGCTCTATGCCAAATTTACTTAAATCTATCTCCTCTCCACAGGTTTCAATCTTTAACCCATATTCTCCTGCAACATTCGAAAAATAGTCTGATATTTCATATATATCCTCTGCTGTCATCTCCTTAAGTTCTATCTCCTTCATATTCCTTGAAACCTTTTTATAGTCATCTAAAAAGCTTATTATAACCTTGTCTGTATATCCACTAACCCTTTGGCAAAGCTTTGAAAAGGCAGCTTTATGATAGTTTAATGTGTATTTATCTGTAAGAAGAATTGGATCGTATCTTAATATAACCTTTTCTTTACCAATCCTCTTTGAAAGCTCTATAAAGGTATCAACTATTTCTGATTTATTCCTTAAGTTTGGTTCAATATCCTTTTTATATGGAGTTATTGTAAATTGGAAATAATATTTATAGTCCTTAAGTTCATCTAAATAGTTCATAAGAGGATTTGCATCCTTTGTCCAAAATACTATACAGTCAACCACGTCAGGCTTTATATTTATTTTGCTTATCTGTTTTGCATTAAAGGGATTTTTTACATATACATATCCTTCCTTTATTCTATTTAAAAACCATTCACTATAAAAGGCAGGTATATCTGTCCTACGACTAACACTTAAAATCAAGAATATCACCCCATTTTAAAAAAATACGTCAAGCTTTGATTTTTTGTCTAATATAAAGTTATTGTCCTTAAACTGTACCTTCTTTACATTAACAAGCTCTCCCATATTAATCCTGTTAAACAGCTCCTTTACTTCATCTACAGCATCATTTTCTATCTTTATCCAAAAATTTCTATCTGTAACGCTTCCATCACAGATACAAAAACTATTATTCTTGAAGGATTTCGTTTTCACTATACCTTTAATATTGTATCTTTTGCCTACCTCAAAATTACCTTCTACAACTTCCTTTATTGTATAATAGCTCTGTTTGTTTTTACATACACTATACTTCATAAGGCCATCTGTTCTTAAAACTAAATAATTAAAGGCTACATATTCCTTATACTTGTTTTTATTCAATCCCATTTCATTTAAAAAGCTTATAAGCTCAGGCTTTTTTATAGGCATACTATAGCTTGTAAAGCAGGAACAGTTTATATTTTGTCTTTCTTCCCATATTGAAAGGCACGGTGAAAATAAATTATAAACACCTTCATTTACCAACCTATTTCTTAATAATTTCATATCCCTGCACTCTTCTTTACTTCCAGGTTCTATTATTATAATTGAACCATCGTATAAAAGATTGTTTTTAAGTTTTGATAAAAATTCAAATGCATCAAAATCATCATTATGCTCAAAATGGTTTATAAAGTTACTCATACTGATAATATCAAACTTTAAATTCTCAACTAAAATTTCTTTGCTATTTACTTCGCATAATTTTAAATATACTTTTATATTTAAATTTTTAGGGAGAAAATCCTTTAATTTATTTAGTATAGAATTTGCATATTCTAAAAACTTCTTCTGGGAATCAACAAGAAAAAATTCTATATTAAATTTTTGTTCACCAAACTTTTCTGCCAAAACCTTATAAAGTTCAATAACTCCAATAGGAAGTGAACCTGGCCCTGTTCCTATATCTAATATTTTTATATTGGTTTTTAATTCTCCTAAAGTTGCAAGATCTATCAAAGGTGCCCATACTTTATATATGTTGTTCGGAAGGTAGTACCAAAGATAAGTTAAATATTTGTTGCTGTAATCTGTTTTTTGTATAAGACTGTACATACTTTCTATATTTTGTATTACATCTAAAACTACATTTTTATCTATTCTACTTAGGCTTGAAAAAATGTCATTATTTGTTCTTACAAGTCCTATTTCCTTATAAATTAAATCAACTATTATATTTTGTAAATAGATGGGGAAGTCCTTTTCCCCATCCTTTATTCCAAACAATTCCTTTATCTCATCGTTTTCAAATTGCATTTTGCCCTGATTTATATACATATCATCCCACCCTTTAGGATATTTTCTTATTATCTGCAAGCCACTTTGCAAAATTGAAAGTATTAATTATATAATCTTGAACCCCCTTCTTATCTTTATACTTTTCTAATAGTTTTACTGCCTTATCATATTCCCCATTTAAAATATAGAGTCTTGCGAGTTTTTCCTCTATATAATTCTTAGGTGTTTTTTTATTTACCTCCACCCAGTTAAGCTTTATTGCATATTCAAAGCAGGCTTTTGACCTTTGAACATATTTTTGTTGTTCTTCCCTTGGAACATTCGTTCCTCTATTACATATATACATACCCATATAAGTAATACCAAACCAATAGAGGACTTCTATGGGTTCATTTGTCCAATTTTTATAGGTTTCTCTTATTTTGTATTCAAAATTTTCATTAAAAATACTTTCTACTCCTTCACCATATTGGAGTTCAAAACATTTTGAAAGATAAGTATATGCCTTTTTAATATTGTCTTTATAATAGTTACTTGAAATATTTCCATTTCCATTAACTAAATTTCTAAACTTATTAAAATCCAATTTAACCTTATCTGCATAATAGGAACCTAATGTATAATAGGATTTTAAGTATTCATTTCTAAATTTCTTTCTTTCATACTCATCTTTCATTGCTTCATAAACTTTAATTGCACTAAGTAAATACTCTACTCCTTCCTTTTGGTATTTTATAACATAGTTTTTATTTAAATCTACATTCTGATTATTATCTTCCTGATTGCGAAATACCATTTTAGATTTATCTACATAAAGGTAACCAAGCCTATATAAATTTTTTATTCTTGATTCGTCTCTTTTCAAAACTTCCTTGTAATATCTTTCAGCTTCAAAAAAAGATTCTTTTATATTTTGGGAATTATCAGCTCTATAATTTAAGCAATCTAAAACATATTGATATTTAATAAAGCCTAAACCATCAAGGTATCTTACTTCATTATCTTTATCTATTTCAATACATCTTTTATACAGTATTTCCGCAGTTTCTCTGTACTCTGCAAGTTTCTCAAGTGGTTCTTTTCTTTTTTCTTTATCCTTTAAGATTTTTTTATCTATTTTTCCTAAAAATCCTAATTGAGTTGCTGCAAAGGCTACTTCAGATAAATATTCTGCATCATTCCATTTTTCTGAATTTCTTGCTTCCTCCAATGAACCTAATGTATTATATAAACCTTCCCAATCATTCTCCCTCTTAAGTTCTTCTATTGTTTTATCATTTTTCATTATTTTTGTTTTATTTAAACTTCTATTTAAATTGCTTCTATCATTTTCATCTAAAAATATCATATAGGGCATACGATCATCTTTTTTTATTACTCCATTTCTAACTAACAAACCATATAACTCTGCATTAAACTCACTATTTTTATGCTTCAATTCCTTCTTTTTATTTTCAAATTCTATTCTTAATCTACCATTAACTATACTTAACCTTTTAAATGAACAACAATATACATTGGTATCTGATGCATATTTTCCTATATAATATAAAACTACCCATTTTGCTTTTAGGTTTCTTATTATATCGCCAAACATATCTATTACTATTTTAGTGTTTTCCTTGCTTATTTGATAAACGTTGGAATTCAAACTAAAATCATCAAATACTCTTAAAATTATGTAATGCATAATTATTCCTCCTATCTTTATATGTTAAAGATTCTTTATATACAAATCATTTCCTTTTTAAAATATCAAATTTATATATTATTTTTATTGCACAAAAAATGAGTAAACAAAAAGTGTCTAACACCTTTTGTTTACTCATTGTCTAATCTATCTCTACCATATCTTGATTTTTATTATAACCTTTTTTGGATATTGCTGCACATTCCCTCTCATAATCTGCGTGGTTTGTCCAAATTTCAAATATTTTTATCTCATCATTATTAAAGTCATAGTCCCATAAACACCTAAATACAAGTTCTCCATTAGAATCTCCTTTATATAAATATGGCTTATCAAATCCCCATTCTTTATTATGCATTATTTCTCCTATAATATTTTTTCCTTTATTTCCATCCCTATAAAAACTTTTTACTTTGCTTATTAAATTTAATAGATTAGATTGTATATGATTTCTGTATTTTGCGTCATCAAACATATAGATTAAATCCCTTGAAACCAGCTTTCTTGTAAATAAATAATCTTTTAAGATAAATTCTCCATAGGCATTTAGAGAAACAAGTTGGTCATTTTCATCTGAAACCCTTTCAAAGAAAAATGAATTCTCATTTATAAAAATTTTATCTTTTTCTTCTAAATCTGAAAAATAAACTATTTCATCTTTTAATAATTTAATTAATAAGTCCCTCTTTTTTAATATCCATTCTATATCTATCTTAATAGGCATTGGTGGTATCTTTATTAAAACTTGATTTTCCTCATATAAATATCCAGTTTCATAACCATAGAAGGAACCTACAACATACCCTAAATATGTCATCAATTTATATCCCCCAATTGGAGCAAAAAATGTATATTCTTTATATGATTGTACCAATTCCCTTGATAATTTTTCCATAAAGTCCCCTAAATTCTCTCTAAGCTTTCTACTATTTGATACATCTAAATTTTCCACCTTCACAAGCTTTACCTTTGTGTTAAATTGCTGTTCTATTATTTTTCTATTTATTTCTGCTGCTAAACAGCCATCCTTTGTATCGGTATGAAGAATAGTCACATCAAATTGTTCACTTAAATGCCCTGCATTTTTAAGCTCATTTATTACTGAAAACTCTGCACTTATTCTTTTGTAATATCCCTCATCTACAGGGAATTGTCTATCCTTGCACTTTTTTATTGCATCCTCTAAGGTAACTTGTCCTCTTTTTAATAAAATATTTAGTTCACCAATATCCACAGCCATTTCCTTTAAATAGTTGTTATAGCCAAATACAGATGTTCCACCAGTTATTATGACTTTATTAAATTTAGCTTTATTCTCATTTTGGGACACTATTTTCCCCTCCTTGTTATGTAGATTTCTATATAATAATTTTCTACATAAAAGCCTATTTTCCTTTCAAATTCAAATTACATACTCTTATTCTATTATATGTAAAAAAATAGCCCCCTAAATTGGAGCTATCTATCCCTTCAAACAGGTCATATTCATTTCTACGGAAGAAAACTATAGTCAGTATATAGAAGAATTCGAATGTGACAATCCCTTCAAACAGGTCATATTCATTTCTACCAGGAGAAAAGACAATAAAGATGGGAGGTGATTATAAATTGTGACAATCCCTTCAAACAGGTCATATTCATTTCTACTGCACCCTTTTTTGTGCCTTGAAAAATCTGGGCTGAAGGAGGCTGTTTTCAAAACCCCCAAAAAAGTTGTTAATTTAGCAGTTAAATTAAGTCTTATACAGGGTATGTATAAAAGTTTTAATGTACTCTACCCATTGAAATATCTAATTTAAATAAGGTTTCAAAAAACCCCCCTATGTATAAGGGGTCAAATAGGTTTTTGTATGCATCAGATGAATAAAAAATTAATTCAATATATTAATATTATATATTTTCCAATTTTTATTTGTCAATAAACAAAGTTACTATATATTCCTATAAATTCTTCTACACCGTATGCACAAAAATTACATTCTCTGGACTTAATGTTATAATCGTCTCCACCAACTGGTTATAGCTTGCGTGTCCTGAAAGAGGAATGTCAAAGAAAAACTGGCTATTTTCAAATATGTTTATTTCATTCATTATACTGTTATTTTGGCTTATAAACCCAACCTTTACAATAGCTAAATCCTTATCCTTTAATTCATAATAGTACCTATAGGATGTGCTGTCCCTCTGAAGCATACCTGAACTTACAATAAAAACATCATAATTAAATAATTTAAATTCCATATCATTGTTTGATACACTCGTTAACCTATTTATTATATTTTTATCTATTTGTCTTTGAAAATAGTAGGTTATATCTGCTGCCTCTCCATCTATCAGTGCTGGAGTCCTTAGGGAGTTATAACTTTGTAGAATAAGTGCAACCTCTTGAGCTCTTCCTATTGCAAAACTTGGTATAAGGGTTTTTATTTGGTGGTTGTTTAACTTCTTAACAACCTTTGAAAGGATAATTTGATTATCCCTATATTCTAATCCATCCTTTTTATTAAGGTATGTTCCCTCTATTGCAAGTAAATCTATCTTTCCCCTTTGAATTAATTTTTTAAGCTCCAAGCCTTCCACAGTAAATTGGTTGTTTAAGCAGAAGTCCCCTGTATAAACAACTCTTTTATTTCCAAATAATATATCGTATCCACAGGAACCTAAAATATGTCCATTCCTAAAGGGAATTATATTAAAAGTATTAAGCTTAACTACTTCATCATACTTTACAATATTAATGTCAAATCCATCCAAACTAAATCCAACCTTCAAAATTAAGTCATACGTTTGTCTTGTCATAAAAAACTTTAATCCAAGCCCCTTTAAAACATCTATGCTACCATAGTGGTCTAAATGTGCGTGGGTTATAAATACACCTTCAACGTTTCTTATATCTACATTAAGTGCCCTTAGGAAACCTAACGCGTCTATTTTTCCAATATCATAATCATTATTATATGCACCACAATCAAGGATTAAATATTTACCTTTGTATTCAAGTAGGTGCATATTTGCAAGTCCATCATCATAGGGGTATGAATAAAACCTAAAATTCCTTCCTTCGAAATTATGATAACCAAATAAATCTACTATTTCAGAATCAATAGCCCTTAACGAAAGTGAATTTATATTAAAATTTAAATTCTTATCTATCATATTCGGAGTAAAAAACTCTTTATTTGCTGCATAGTTAAAATAAATTGGACTAAATATACTTCCTAATACTGTGGCTATGTAGGTTTTGTAAAAGGAATCCTGTAATTCTTCAAAATATGATGAAAGCTTCAATATACTTTCCTTATCCTTATTCTTTCTTGCATTATATATAAGCTTTAGAACATCATTATCGGATAAACTGTCAAACTCACCCCTTAAGTCAAGAGGGATTTCATCGTATTCAAACAATATACAAAACTCAATTAAATCCTTAACATCTACACTATTTTTATAAAACAAACCCTCAATCAGTTGCAGGTTCTTCTTTAATATTTTATTTGCAATGTTTATATATCCAAGTTTAAACAAAGATAAGACAAGGTATAGATAAAAGGCATCTATACCCGTCTTTTGAATTCCTATCTTTGAATATACATAGGTCATATAATAATTGCCCCTGCGGTAGCTTCTTGTACAAAGACTACCTAAGGTTGACATATCCTTCCCTTCGAAAAAATCCTTTTCCAAGAAGATAATGCTTCTATCTTGAATATTAAAATCAAGCATTTGCTTCAATACCTCCAGGATTTACGTTGTTTAGAATCGACATCGCCTTTGTTCTTATACTGCTGTTAAAGCTTTCATTATTCATAACATAGAATAGGAATTTTTCTATGTAGCCTGGAATATTGTTTTCACCTATAAATTTATTAATTAAAGATAATACTGCATCATATACATTAGGTGCTCTCCAAACAACTTCTTTATCCTTATATCCCATCTTTTCAAATATTATCTCTAAAATTGGTTTAAATTCATTTTCAACTGCAGGTATAACAAGCTGTATATTCTTTAATGCCTTTAATACCTTTGATGCATCTGTTGAAAGAATATTTCCCTTAAACTTTTCTATAATCATTGCTCTAAGTTCTGGTACACTCTTATAAATTTGCCTAATAACCTCAGAAACCTCTTCTGCTATTGTTGTTTTTTCTTCAAAAAGCTCTGAGGCAAGCTTTTCTATATAGCTATTATCTTTAATTAGTGCAAAATATGCCCAGACATAAACTTTATAGTCAACCTTTTGAAGATATTTTTCAATTATAAATTCTTTGCCTTCGGAATATGCTAAAAATCCTAATGTCATTATGGCATCTTTAATATCCTTTTTACTACATTGATGATTTTTTAGAGTATTTATTATATAATCTCCTGCCTCTTTTCTATTAGTAAACCTTAGTGCAAATAGGGAATGTCCCCTTAAGTTTTCATTATTTAGTGCTAAATATAGTTCATCTAATGCCTCTTTTTTCTTGAACTCATCTATCTTAGCACCCACTGCCGCAATTCTTGCAAGTTTAATATAGTATGGTCTATTTTTAACTTGAACATTGTTTCCTGTATCTGTTATTACACCTTGAGTTATAAGTTCAGATAATACCTTTCTCCCAAAGGAGCTTATATTTTTTGAATTATAGACATCCTCAATAATACGTTTTCCATCAGGTAAAAATAGATATACCTTAGATTTAAAATAATTTGCTATCTGCCTATCCTTTTCATTCTCCTTATCAAGTATTTTTATAAAGGATAAAATGTAAGGAAGTGCATCTTCATTTCCAGTGTCCATTAGGGCTTTAAAAAGATCCACCCTTAAGTTTTCGTCATAATAAAATCTGTTGTAGGCAATCTTTAGTAGGTCTAAATTACCTAATTTGCCACATAGCTTAATTGCAATTCGAAGCTGAGGAGTCCAAGTCCACTTTTTTAATATATGTTCAAGTTCCTCATTTATATACTCGCTGCAATTAAATGTATATAATATTTCAACAAGTTCATCTATGAAATTTTTAAAGTTTAAGTATGAATTTATTGTCTTTGTTGCATATATGGCACATCCTACTGGGGATATTCCCCTTGCCACCATCAAATTACACTTATCTCTTAGTTGAGATAGCATAGCGTTATATGACCTATTATCTGCCTGCTTAATCTTTTCATATATATGAACAAATTCCTCGACATCATTTTCGGAAAATTCCCAGTAAAACAAACCATTTTCTGTTCCTATAGGTTGAAGGCCTGGTGTGGAAAATTGATTCTTTATATCAACATTTCTTCCCTTTGGTAGATTACTTTTTAATGCCTCAAGATTCTGCAACGTTTTTATATCAAGCATTCTCAGCTCCTCCTTTCTTCCAATTCAACATCACTTTCTATGTTTAAATTAAATCTTGTTTCGTTCCTACCGTCTTTCACAATCATTACCATAGTCAAATACTTATTTTCATTTATTTCGTATTCAATATCTATTGGTGTTCCTGTTTGTATTGGAACATTGAATTTTGCAAGATAAGATTTTTGAATTCTAAGCTTTGAGCTATATGGACTCTTACCTGCATATATATCTACCTTTATACCAGATGGTGAGGTAGTTCTTAATTTTCCTGTTAGCCTTCCTTTATAAGGCACAGGATGATTTGCCTCTATTATGGTATGAGGCAATCCTTCGTTTACGTCAATCATTATAGCCTCTGCTAAGACTTTTGTTATATCCATTCCCATCATAACGTCTTTTTTTGCTGTAGATGCATTTTGTTTTGTACTTTGTGATACCCTCTTATTTTCTACGCTGTAGTAATGATAAACTGCTGCACCTCTTGCTACTGACTCCATAGGTCTTGAAGAAACTATGATTGGTTTATTTAGTATTTCAAATAGCCTTTCTTTAACTTTTGGATATTTGCTCATACCACCTGTTAAATAAACATAATCTATAGAAGAAGGCCTAATTCCATAGCCATTTAATGTATCTAATATTGGCTCTTCTATGTTTTTTTGTTTTCTTTGTTCGTTTAAAATTTTAGTTTTGTTTTTAGGTTTGTAGTATAGACTCTCTGTTGCCTTATCAAACTCCTTCTTTGTTATCTTAAATTCAAAGGCTTTGTCTTTATAAAAATCAACAATTGCCTTTGTAAAGGATATTTCATTTTCATTTACTGGAATACCCATCATTTTTCTGGTTTCTATCTCTGAAGCCATTTTTTCCTTAGCTTCTTCACAAAATACAGCAAGTTTACTTACCATAGATGTAAGCTCTTGCTTTGATATATCATCTGGGTCAATATCATTTTCCTCTAAGAATTTATTTAGTAAATATTCTGCTGCCCAAAAGTCAAAGTCAACACCACCTAATTCATCATATCTACCAACAGCTATTTCTTGGAAATCAAGTTTATTTCCGCTCTTTACAACGTCAATTACTGAAACGTCGCAGGTTCCTCCCCCTAAATCAAATACCAGTATTCTTTTCTTTGTTGAAAAATCTATGCTTTGGCAGCTTACATCCATAACTGCCTGTTGATTTATGTAATCTATCAAGGCTGCTGTTGGTTCTGGAAGAATATCTATATTTTCAAATCCTGCCATCTTTGCTGCCTCTATTGTGTCATTTATTTGGTCTGTATTGAAGGAAGCTGGTACTGTTATAACCACATCCTTTACATCAGTAAAGAGGTAATTATCTGCTGAATTTTTGCACATCTTTAGCACTGCCGCTGCTACATCCTTTGGTCTTATTACCTTATCATCTACCTCCCATTTGAAATCTAATCCCATATACCTTTTGCTATTTGAAATAACTCTTAGAGACTGCAAATCCCTCATTGACTTACCTATTTCACCTACGTATCTTAATCCATCGTAGTCTACAAACATTACAGATGGAATACTATCCTTTTCTATTAAAACTTTGTTCCTGTCAAATTGTTTTATAGGGACTATTTGAGTTATGAAATTTCCATACACATCCTTTGCACCAACTGAAACAACTGTATTAGTTGTACCTAAATCTATTGCAAGATAAGCACCCGCCACATTAATTCCTCCTTTACACTTCAATCATAGGGTTTATAATATGTTCATCTTTGTATTTCCAACCTGGGAATATTACCTTTTTATAGCCTGGTGAGTATGCTCCCATATCCTTATTTAGTCTATATTTTGTTCCTATTTCATCTGCCTGCAAATCGATAATTCCAAGTAGATTGCTATTATCAGCATAAACATCAAGCTTTTCAAGGGCTCTAAATAGATTTTTTATATAAAGCTTTATATCGTTTATATCATACTCTGCATCCATAAATGACCACATATAAAGTCTGTCTAAAACAAGTCCAAAACTTTTTTCATTTAATGTATTAATTAACTCTGCTACTATGTTCTTCTTTTGCTCATCTAATGCCCTGTTTAAGTCCTCAATTTTTTTGTTTAATCTTTTGTATTCTATTTCAAATAGGTTTAATCTCTCCTTTAATTCCTCTATCTCTATATCTTTGTTAGTATCTTGTTCTACTTCATTTTCTTGATTTTTACCTACTTCTTGTTCATTAACTTCAATATTTCCTTTATTAGCTTCATCCACTGCAGGAACGTTATTTTCTTTACGCAAATCGATTATCTTTTCTTTAGCATTTTCTAAAAATTGATTTATATGATTTTCATAATTCTTAAACCATACCCTTAGTCTTTTAAAATATTCTTCGTTTTCAGCATTAAAAATATATCTATTTATTATTCTTTTAATATATCCATCTCGTACTTGTTCATCTAATTCAACAACTAAGTCATTAATATATTCCAAAACTTTCTCAACTGTCACATCATTAGCATTTTCTGAGTCAATAATAGCTTTTTTAATTGCTGTATCAATCAATATGTACTCTAAACTTTTGGCGTCTAATTCGTTCTTTTTATATCTTACATTTCCAAATTTAGTAATAAATAAATAATCCTCTACAACCTTTCTATCAAATTCAAATTTATCCTCAAACAATGTACTCCAATTTTTCTCAATATTGTCTATAATCTTCCCATTTTCTAAGGTTCCTATATCTATCAATACATCTATTCTTGGAATGGCAGACTTACAATACTTTTTAATAATTTCTCTTACAACATCTTTTCTATTTTCTCTAAAATTCCTGTTTCCACTATTTTCTCTCCTTGTTCTCTCTTCTCTTTGCATTAATCATCCCTCCGTACTTGATTATTTATAATTTTAAGCAAGTATTATATAGTTTTTATTGCATAATATAAGCAATAAATTAATTTAAGCTCAAGATGTATATTTTAAAAAAATATAACAAACACACCTAATAATATTCTACAAATTTTTTAAAACTCCTTTATATTTATTAACTTTTTTAAATATAAGGGAATTTTATATAATAAAAAGACATCAACTCGTAAAGAGCTGATGTCTTTTTATTATGCAACAACTATAACCGCAAAATTTGTAGCTGCTTCGTAACATATATTACATAGAGTATTATAAACGTGGTGTATTATAATAGCTTTATATATAGCTTTAACATCATTTACTACAAAGCTTGATACTTCTTCATCTGAAAGAGGAATATAAATTTTACTTACACTCTGGTTAACGTACCTTTCTACCTTCTTGTCAATCATCCTATTTGTATATATTAGCTTTTCTAAGTTTGTTATTATACCGCTATTTTGAAGCATTAAGAGTACACTTACTATATCGATTATTTTTTTATCTCCTGAATAATCATACACATTTTCCTTTTGCATTTTAAGTTCAAGTCCCTTATATTTCTCAATTGCCTTTTCATTTATTTTTACGTTGCCTGTAAGTATCTTTTTTATGTCAGATGCTTTTATTTCTTTTTCAGAATTAATTGTTTCTATTGCAGCTAAGAATTTTATAAACATATTGTATGCTTCCTTGGATAATGTCCTTTTACCCTTATAATTTGCATTTAATTTAATAGTAAAAATCTTTTTGCTTAGATTCTCATATGCTCCAAATCCCTTTATACCCTTTAGATATTCAGCTTCTTCTTTAATCTTTTCCTTTAGGGTATTTGTAAAATTTGGAGAGAGATTGTAATTTAAAGATACAGCATCAACAAACCTGTTTATTTTGTCAATGTCTCTTTTGGCTATAATCTCCTCTAATTTTCTAATCTCCTGTACATTTAATGGGAGATTTAAAAGAAGAAGTTTTTTTACATTATTCCAAGATTTTAATTTAAATTTTAATACCATAAAACAAAACCTCCTATAGAATATTTTCTAAAAATGGACGCACTTATAGTGCGAAACCATTCAAATTTTAAAAATATATTATTCTATAGGAGTGCTAAACTCACAATATTTATTTTGTTTTCATTTTACTATAGAATTTATTTCCTGTCAATACAATTTTATAAAATAATTTATCAACAAATGAAAAGCCAAGCATTCTCAATGCTTGGCTTATAAAAATATTAAATTTAGTTATCCATCCCTTCAAACAGGTCATATTCTTTTCTACCAGTCAAATGTTGGATCTAGAAAGAGCCGTGTAAAGAATAGTGACAATCCCTTCAAACAGGTCATATTCTTTTCTACACAAGAAGGCATTCTATGTTGCTTATTGCAACGGCAGATTATCCATCCCTTCAAACAGGTCATATTCTTTTCTACACTACAAGAAAGCAATAAGAGCTCAAAAGGCTAAGAGCAAGGCTATCCATCCCTTCAAACAGGTCATATTCTTTTCTACATAAGACACTTCTCTCAATACTCCACAGATAAGTGGAGCCACTATCCATCCCTTCAAACAGGTCATATTCTTTTCTACGTATATCCTGGCTGCTGATGCCCGCAAGGCAGGAGACAGAGCTATCCATCCCTTCAAACAGGTCATATTCTTTTCTACAGCACCCTTTTTGAAGCCTTGAAAAATCTGGGCTGAAGGAGGCTATTTTCAAAACCCCTAAAAAAGTTGTTAATTTAGCAGTTAAATTAAGTCTTATACAGAGTATGTATAAAAGCTTTAATGTACTCTACCCATTGGAATATCTAATTTTAATAAGGTTTCAAAAAACCCCCCTATGTATAAGGGGTCAAATAGGTTTTCGTATACAAACTCTGTATACAAAAACCTATTATTTACATATATTATATTCTTAATAATTTCATATGTCAAATATGTAAAACACTAAAAGTCTATTTCTACAACCCAACTAATATTTCCATTTTTATTTACTCGCTTTAATTTTCCTATTTCAATAGTAATTTCATCTGTATTCATTATATTGAAAACATTATTTAGTTTCTTTTCAATACTTTTTATCTTCTTATCTAATTCTTCCCTCTCAGCTTTTAGTTCATTTAATTCTTTAAAGAAACTTTTAGCCTTTATTATAAGAGCCTGATTTGAAAAAGAAGAAGCATCTGAATGTAATATTGGTGTTGGATAAAAACCATCTGTTATTTCAAATTTACAATCACATACATCAACATAATTAGTATCTTTTAAATACTCCCTAATCTTTTTACAAGATATTGGTCTTTCAGGTGCTCTTGAAATATATTTTTCAGTTATATTATAGCTATAATTGTCTAAGTTAGACATATAAAAATGTAAAAATTCTATACTTTTGTCTATGAAAACAAAGTTATACAAAAGTATTAACCTATCAAAATGACTAAGACTTCTCTTATTAAGTCCTAAAAATATAATCCTTTTTATTACTTCACAATTTTTAATTACCTTATAAGCCTCTGGGTATTTTTCCTTTATATTTTCTATCCATTCAGAAGACTTTTCTATTTCCAATATAAATGTGTTTTTTACAACATCAGATATATCATCCAAATCTAAAAATGTACTCCTTTTTTTAGTTGTAGGATGTATGCCTAATGGCAATTTAATACAGTTTTCTGTCTCGACTAAAACAGTCTCCCTTGGTTTGATTTCAACAATACAATTTTTAACATCTACATTTTTTATAATTTCTTCAGCTAATTTGTTTAATATTTTCACACTATAAAAATCATCGAAAAATACCCAAACGTGATATCCTTTTTTTCCACTAAACTCTATGTACCCTGTATATCCTTTATCTTTTAAAGTTATTTTTATATCCTTTCCAATGTTATAAGCCTCTTCTAAATTATCTTTGCAATCTATATCAAAAACCAAAATATTACTTGTACCATTTATCTTATCTAATTTAATGGATACTATTATATTTCCATTTAAATGTTGTTTTATTATATTATCTTCAATCTTATTATTTATTTTTAAATACTCGTTTAATTTTTCATCAAAAACATAATAAAAATTATTACCATTATCAAATATACATCTAAATTTAGAAAAATACTCTAATTTTGCTTTAACTTCAAGATATAATTCTTCAAATCTTGTAGCTGCACTAAATTGATTTTGTTCAACCAATTCCTCTATAACTTGTTCTTTTTCTTTATGTTTCGAAACTACTTCTATTAATTTTGCAAATTCTATTCCCAAAGTTTTTTCTGCATTATTTATTATTTTTTCAATGATATTAGAACTGATTGTATTAAAATCTATTTTTGTTATTAGTTCAATAAATCTTTGCTTATTACAATGCTTTATACTATTTACAAGACCAATAAAATCGTCACTATCTTCCGCAAAATACCCTCTTGCATCTATTTCATTTATTTTTTTATTATCCATATATTTCATCACCTTACATTCAGAAATATTGATAACGTACCCTAAAAAATCAAAACTATCTCCCTTTGTTATTATTTTTGTCTTGGAACTTGATAATTTTAAATCCAATAAATTTAACTTTTCGCTAATTATATCCAATATATTTTTATTACATAAAAACAGCATATCATCACAAAATCTAAAATATTTTACTCCTTTACAATTTGAAAAATATTCATCAAAATCTATCAAATAAATATTAGATAAAATAGGACTTAATGGACTACCTAAGGCTATTCCTCTATTTTTTAATATCAGTTGTTCATCAATTAGTATTTTCTTAATCTTGTTTATGTAATAATTTTCTAATTTACTTTTTTCTAATATTTTAATTAGCTTGTCTATATTTATAGAACCAAAATAATCCTCAATATCACATTTTATTACGTATTCGAATTTATTCACATTATTTATAACATCTTTTATTGCATCTCTTGCAGATCTACCTTTTATAAATGAATAGACACACTTATTAAAAATAAATGTTTTTTCTAATTTCTCTTTTAACTTTATTCTTTCAATCTTTTCTTTTTCATCATAAATAATGATTTTTCTTTGTTTATTTTTTCTAAACAAACTAAAACATTTCATATAATAAACTTATCCTTTTTATCCCCCTTGCCATAATCATAAATTAATCTCTTATTTATACAGCCTTCACACATATAATATATTCGTATGCTTTTGGTAAGCTCATCCACATTACCCGCATTATAGGCATATGTTATATAACTTCTATATAGTTTTTCAATATCCTTCAACATCTTATTATGAACATCTTGAGGTAATTCAAACTCAAAGAGGCTATATTGCACCCTTTGAGCATAATTTTCTAAAATCTTACTTAACCTATTTCTATATCTATTATTAGTAATATCATATGCAACAATTCCCTTTATCACTTTCTCATCATAGGCTTAAAATCACCCTCACCTAAAATATACTTTCTTATTTGCAAAACTTGTTCCTTTATATCTTCATCTATTTTAGTAGATTCTGTTCTAAACTTACTTATATACTTTCTAAATGCAGTATCAGTTAGAAATATTCCTTCTTCCCTTTTTTCAAAATCTTCTATAACTATTTCTTTGCGTCTTAATATCTTTAATACAAATGAATCACAAAAATATTGTCTAAATGGCTCTATCAAATCGAGTGCTAATGACTCTCTACCATATTTAATACTATGTAAAAAACCTATATTACCATCAAGTCCACTCCTGTCTAATTCTGATATCAATTTATTTAATAAAAGCATATAGGTTAAACTTAACAATGCATTCACTTCATCCTTTGGTGGCCTTCTATTTCTTCCATCAAAAACAAAATTACTGGGTATTAAAGATTTAAAATTATCAAAATATATTTTACTTGCAATTCCCTCATACCCCATTATATTTTCTACATCCTTTGCAGTATCTATTTTCTTCATTTGCTCTAATAAATTCATTTCGCTAATATTATATTTTTTTAAAAGCATATATTGATTCCAAATCTTTGCCTTTACTATTTTCTTTGCAATATCTATTCTTTTTAGCTTGTCCTTCCATACTTCATATTGTGATAACTTAAGGTATATATTTTTTGAATTAATGCTTGATACCTTCCCCTTCAATTTACCTGTATAAGATAAAAAAAGAACATCAACACCATATTCAAAAGCCAAATTTAAAGCCTGTGAGGTGATCTGTTGATTGCCAAATAGCAGAATTTTATCTATCTTAAAGACCGGAATGCTGTCTATTTTTAATCCTCCCTTTGTTATTAAAATTTGTTGATCAAGTTTTTTTAAAGTACACCCTTGTTCTATTACATATAAATCCTCCATAAAATCACCCAAATTTTCTAATCAGCTCAACAATAAAAATTTGTCGAGCTGATTTTTTTAATCTTTCTTTGCAAAATATAAAATCACAAAAAACAATATAATGCCAACTGGCCCTATGCTTGCTAAAAATAAAAACAAAATAATCCATCCCCAGGGAACATTATCTGAACTGCTATTTTGAATTTTTTTATTCTCATTATTTAATGTATATATAGAACTGTTTGTATTTGATGTAGATTGTACATTTTTATTTTCATTATTTACATAAGACTTTGTTTCTTTTGGTGTAATATCCCTCTTTTCATTTAAATTTTGTTTTTCATATTCTTTATTTTCTTTATTGCTATTCTTAAATAGAATATCTTTTAAAAATTCATATCTTTCCTTTGCACCCTTATCCTTTGTAATAAAATAAAGAATCTTCCAGCAATAGTACAAACCAAATATTAATTCCGTTTCATCATAAAACTTCAATTCATTTATAATTTGATTAATTAGATATGCTTTTATTTCTTCCCTTTCCTCTGCTGATTCAATTAACTCTTTAACATATATTCCTACTCTACCTTCACATTCATTAATTGATGTTTGAGTTATTGCATTATGTTTTATTAACAATAATCTATAGTCTATTAAATTAAAATCATTAAGTTCAAGCTTTGACATATCACTTAATATTCTATTTGCTTCTGTTTTTTTATTTTCAAATATATAAATAAAATATAACTTTTCATATATGTAAAAATCCTTTTCTATCTCTAATGCCTTTTTAAAATAAAACTCTGCTCTTTCAAGATTTTTTATAACTTCAAAGCATACGCCTAACATAAAATAAATTAAAGCGGAATTGTTTATATAATTAAGTGCCTTTTGCAAAATCTCCATTGCTTCTTCTATTCGCCCATCCTTAGAATAGACCTCTGCTAATTTTACCCATATTCTTTCATCATCTGGTTTTATTAAAGTCATCCTTTTTAATTTACCTACTGCTTCTTCATACTCCTCTAACTCAATTAACTCCTCTACTTCCTGAAGGGTTTCTAAAAATTCATCTCCATATTCTAATTGAAAATCGTACTCCCTTCTCTTTTCAGGATTACTTAATATTTCATATGCCTCCCTTATTCTTTTAAAATTTTCCTCATCCCTTTCAGGATGATATTTTCTTAAAAGTCTTGCATAGGCCTTTTTAATTTCTTCTGAAGACGCCCCTTTTTTTATTTGTAAAATTTCATAGTAGTTTTGCATCTAAATTCCACCACCTATTATTCTTTTTATCTTATTGTTAAAGAAAATACTCCTTCTATCAATCATATTTGCATATTCTTTTGCCTCAACTTGTCCCTTTTCGTACAATAAAAAAACTAAGTCATAAAGTGCCTCATCATAATAACATCCATATTTAAATTCTCTTACATATTCCTTATAATAGACTACAGCGTCATCTCTTTTTAAATTTTTAGAAACCTTTGCTAATAAAAACAAAGTATGTTGCTTTATATAACTATTACTTGTAAATTCATAGGCAAGTTTAAAATAATTATATGCCTCATCATATCGTTTATTTTTATACATCTTTAATCCATTCTTATAAAGACTACTTTCCAATTGACTTCCAAACACATCTTTTAACCTTTTAGAAGAATCATCTTCTACATATTTATAAACTATCTGCTTCTCCTGTGGTAAGTCCCTATAAACAACTTCTGTTTTTGAGTTTGATTTTACTATATAAGCACCAACTAATACTGATGGAATAATTGATGATGTAAATAATAGACTCTTTATTTTAAAGTTTAGATGTTGTATATATTTATCAAAATCAATATCAAAACCTAAAGATTTTATCTCCTCATTAACCCTTCTAAATTCTTTAAATCTTCTACGTTTAAAAAGACATATCATAAAAAGCTTAAAACCACTTATTGTCATAAGTCCTTTATTGTAGTAAAACTCTAATATCTTCTGTGCATATCTATAATCTTTTTTATTTGCTAACTCTAATGCTCTATTAAAATCCTTTATATATTCCTTTATTAACCAAAACTCTTTTAAATATTTTTTTGCAAATTCATCTCCATTTGCATCAAAATTGAAATTCAAAATTGCATATGCCTCTTCAAAATACTCATAAAAGATTAATAATACACCTGCAGCATTCAAAGCTGCAGGGTTTTCTTTATCCTTTATTAAATTTAAAATTCTATTATAGCTTTTGGAGTCCATATTATCTCCCCCTAATCTATATCAAAAAGTAGGTCTATTATTTCTCCTTCAATTTCATTTGCCATATACTCATCATCTTGTATTATGTATTGTTTTAGTTCATTTAATAGTCTCATTAGCTCTTTCTTAATTTCAGATTCACCTAATGTATTCAACCTCTTTTCTGCACCTTCAATTGTCATTTTATACTTTTTATATAGATTACACTCCTTATAATTATCTAAAACAGCAGCTACTTCATTTTGAACTACATCCTGCATATTAATTGCTCTTTTTATTTCTATTTGTCTTCTATGTCCTGTACTTAAAACCTCTGCTACGGCTTTTATATTTCCATTTATATCGTAGCTATATTCAATTTTAATAGCTTCTTCTCCCTTTGGTCTTGCAGGTATATTGTCTAACATAAACTGTCCAATCAATGTTGCATCCTTTGCCCATATACAGTTATTATCTAATGTTTGATATATATCTATATTCATTTCTGTTTGATAATCTATAGCAGTTGTATATATTTGACTTCTTGTTATAGGAACTGTTGAATTTCTTTCTATTATAGTGCTTAAAATTCCTGCAACTTCCATTCCATTTACCTCTGTTACGCAAGAAGTTCCTAAATTAAACGGACAAACATCCGTTATAACTAAGCTATTTTCCTCTGATATCACACCTGCTTTAATTGCTGCTTGAATTGCCGCACCCATACATACAGCTTCATCTGGATTTATTTCAGTTCTTATATTCTTATTTAATTTATTCTTCACATAATTTCTTACAACAGGAATTCTAGTGGTTCCTCCAACCATTAGAACAAAATCTATATCTTCATAAGTTAATCCCTTATCCTTTAGTGCTTTATCTATAACAACCCCAGATTTTTCAACCAAATCCATAACTTCATCTTCAAATTCCCTTCTTGTTATATTTATCTGTGTATTAACTAACTTCCCATTTAAAACTATGTTTTCTAAAGTTACTGTAGTTTCATTCACAAAGGAAAGATCTATCTTTGCCCTTTCAGCAGCCTCCTTAAGCTTGGATAAAACTATCAAGTTATTCCTATCTAAATTAACTCCATTTTTTTTATAAACTTTTCTTGTTATAATATTCATCATCTTTTCATCAAAATCTTTTCCACCAAGCTTTGTGTCCCCATAGGATGTTTCAACATCTAATATTCCTTCAAACATCTTTAATACAGTTACATCTAATGTTCCACCACCAAAATCATAAACAAGAACACGCATATCCTTGTCCATATTTTTTATGCCAAAGGCCATAGCTGCTGCTGTTGGTTCATTTATAATTCTTTCACATTTTAAACCTGCAATTTTTGCAGCAAGCATAGTGGCTTGTCTTTGGTTATCATCAAAATTTGCTGGAACAGTTATAACTGCCTCTTCTATTGTTTCGTTTAGATATTCCTCTGCACATCCTTTTAAATAACCCAGCAAAAGTGCTGATACTTCCTCAGGTCTATATTCTCTCCCACCAAGCTTTACACTTTCATCTGTTCCCATAAGCCTTTTAAATTCTCTAACAGTATCCTGCGGTCTGCCTAAGTATTGGCTTTTTGCATCCTCACCAAATATCATCTCTCCATCTGTGCTTATACCTACATAGGATGGAGTTATTCTGTTTCCCTTATCATTTGGTATAACGATTACCTTACCATCTTTATAAACTGCTATTTCACTTGTTGATGTTCCTAAATCTATTCCTATTACCGCCATCTATATTTCCTCCTTATTTAAATTTGTTATTACCTGAGCCTTTCTTATTATTTCTCCTTTAAAATTAATACCAACCTTTAATACATCTAATATTATTTCATTTCCAAAACCAGTCACCTCCTGAGTTGCTATTATTTCGTGTAGTTTTGTTTGATATTTTTGATTTTTAGGATTGTCTATAAATATACCTACTTTTTTCATTTCAACCTCAATCTTTTCCAAAATACTTTGTATATAATCTAAGATTTCTGGAGATTGTTCTTTAGAAAACCTATGCATTTCCCAAATAAAATCAAATATTCTTATATATCCCTTAACCATTTCATTTATTTGATTTGTATGTTCCTTTAATTTTTCATTTAAGTTAGATATCTCATCAAGTTTGTAGTAAATTGTGTCAGTCTTTTGTATGTTTTTCTTTATCATTTTAGATATTTCTGCACTTTCTCTAAGGGATGCATTTAATTGAAATATTGAAGCCTCTTCTTCATCAAAACTTAACTGTGATATTTTATACAGTTCACTTAATATATCCAAATTTGTCACCTCCCACATTTTTAATTAAACCACCATCTGAAAATATTTTTATTGCACAAGTTGTTTTAAATAAAAAAATAGCCCCATAACTGGAGCTATCAATCCCTTCAAGCAGGTCACATTAATTTCTATATATGTTAAACACAGTTTCAAATGAACTTTACCCTAAAGCCTCCTCAATCAATCCCATATGTGTTTCATAGGAAATGATTATTTCATTAATTTCCTCAAAATCTGTTTCAAAATAAAGATTCTTTATGCTATCTAAATAGTAGTTGGCAATTGCATCATTTATAAATCCAAAATAATCATATATGCAGTATCCGTTTAAATCCTCAAACCTCTCTTCATCTATTAAATACAGTATCTGCCTCCTATATTCTCTAAATACCTCTTCAACCTGCTTTATTAACCTTTCCTTAGCCTTTTCCTTATTTGAAATTCCAGAAAAAACAACCGCTATTGCTGTAAATATAGCAATAGGTGGAAAAACATTGGCAAGTGCATAGGTTAGCGTATGCCAACCTGCTGCAAGACCAAGCGTTCCTACTACAGCTGATGTTATTCCTGTTATAAATATCTGACCTGTAGAGTCAATTTGAAATTTTATTTTGTTTTCTTTTATTTTGTTTATTATTTTTTTATCCCTTTCGTATAAGGCATTTATATGGAAATTTATTTTTTTATTCCATTCATCTAAAATAAAATTAAATGTCTGTTCTAAAATATTATTTAGATTGTTTGCAACATCCTTCTGCTCCATATTTTCATCAAGCAGTCTCTCTAATAACATTCTATTATCAAAATCCTTAACATCTATGCTTTTATTTATATTTGCCATTTCAAAGGTTTTATTTAAAATATTCTTACCCTTGTTTAAAACTACTGCACCCTTAGAGGCTACATCCTTTAATCCTTGATACCATACAAACTCTCTGTTTATTTGCTCAATAATTTTATCCCTCCTCTCCTTTAAAAAAGCATCTATCCTTTGCATCATAAAAAGGGAGGCTTCTTGGTGTATCTCTTTTGATAGTCTCATTATCTCTCTTTCTCTAAGTCCTAAGTCCACCAATATCTTTCTATAATGGTTTATTGATTCAAGGCATATAATCTTTTGTTTATAGAGCTCTATCTTTTTCTCATATTCGTTTGAATTATATATTTTACCTATAGATTCTCTAAACTGGTTTTCTACTACCTCAAAGGTTTCTCTGTCTAACTCTTTAAAGGAATCAAGTTTTAAAATTCTATCATCAATATTCATATTTTAAATCACCCTCTAAATTAATATCCTTTGCCTTTAATATATATTTTTTCAAAAGGTCACCAGATGTTTTTATCTTTTCATAGGCCTTATCAGGTTTTTCTATTGCATATCTTACTGCAACTGTTGCACCAATTGACGCAATGCAAGAAATCCACATAGGGCCACCAATCAAACTTGATACTGCAATTGAAGTGCCTGATATAATTGCACCTTTTCCCGCTGACTTTAATGTCTGTATCTTTTGATCAGAATCCTTAACTACATTTATGAGTTTGTAGGCTGCAAATGGAAAAAGTATTGGATTTAGGGCAGAAATTGAGGATATTAGATAGGCTGCAGATAGTTCTGATAGCCTTTCTTCATCCTTTGTTTTAGAAAAAAACATAAGAGAAGATATGCCTAATAGCCCTCCTACAAGTTCTGGCCCATTAAATGTCAAGGCATCCTTCAGCATAGTCTTTGAAATTCCAAATTTCTTAGCTATTTCTGCAAGCTTATTAAACTCATCTGGTGTAAAGCTTATAAATGGGTTTATTCCTGACACTGACATAGAGTCTCTAAAGAGGTGTTCTGTTGCCTCAGAAAGCTCCTTAAAGAAAGAATCATCCTCCGATACATCCTTTACAGCCCTTAATGCTCCAAAGATGGTATGCTGACCATCTACCAAATGGTGAAGGCCTGAACCACCAACACGGGTCAAATTATATACACTGTCTATGGCTCTATCATAGGCATCAAAATTTTTATTAAAATACCCTGCAAAAAGATGTGCTATTAAGTCCTCCTGGGCTGTTAAAACTGTGTTTAAATTATATGATTTATTCTTTAAACTCTCACCTAATTCAAATCTTTCCCTTATTAATCTATCCATATTAACCTTCCCCATTATATATTTTTAACCAATCTTCAAGCCTATTTTTAAACTCATCCCTCAAATCTTTTGGTTCTAATATTATGCAGGAGGGGCCAAGTGTCCTTACCCATCTTTTAAAAAGGTTTAAGTCATATACCTTCGTTTTTATATCTATATATCCTTGTCCATTATCAATTTCAATTATATTTCTTCTTGATAAATGCCTAATTGCTCTATCCTTTGCATTTTTCTCATCAAATACTCTTATTTTAACAACTTTATATCTTACCTTATAGCCTTTATTTACTCTAAAGCACCTATCTAAAACTTCAATATTTTGTATATTGTCTAACCTAATATGATTTATTCCCCTTTTAAAATATTCTAAGTACCAATTATCCGTATCATTATCATACACAAGACACAATGGGGATACAAATTCTATGCTTCTTTCTGCTTTTATTATATTAATTTTTCTTCTATTGTTTATTGCACCAAATATTTTATTTATAAGTTCTATGTCTATATTAAATATATCGTTATAGTGCTTGACTAATCTTCTATCCTTTAAAATGGTGTATTCACTTATAAATTCAGCATCCAGTTTGCTTGTTATCTTGTCCTTAATATTCTTTATAAACTGCTTATCACTGTCCTTTAGAAGTTCATACAAGCAAAATCTCTCGTATCTATTTAATATATCAATACTCTTTATATTATCAATCCATATTTCAATCGTGGTATTTTCGGTAATTAACTGCCTACACTTATCTAAACATATATCTTCATCATCTGAACAATATAGCTCGTCCAATGCTCTATCCAATTCATTTCCTTCCTCATCATAGAGCTTAATTTCCCAAAAGCCTAAAACCTTTGCCATTGCCTTTAAATCAAATGCAACTATGTCCTTTATAACATCTACATCTAACTCTAATTCTTCAGAAAGTTCTTTTATTGTTTTTGCCCCCTTATATAAAGAAGCTATAACCTTAAGCATAATGCTCAATTTATCCATTCATATCATACCTTTCTAATGTTTCTTTTATCTCATTATATATTTCATCCCTTAATTTTACTGGCTCTACCACATAGGCACTTTTTCCAAAACCCATAACCCAATTTTTAAACTCTTTAAAACCAACTACCCTATCCTTTAATATATATCTATTTTCTTCTTCTACAATCCTTGCTGTTTGCCTCTTTTTTGTGTATCTATCTAACTTTCTTTTTATAAATGAGTATTTTTCAAAATGAACCTCTACATCAAAGGGATTTTCTATGCTTATTCCAAAGTTATATTTAAAATCTTCTTTATTAAATTCAGAAAGTCCACCATCAACAACATCAATATCTACAATTTTATCGATTCTATATATACTGTAGTTTTTATTTTTTTCAACTAAATAATATAAATCCTTATCTTCAGAATATATTATTCCTGCTGGTTTTACATTTATTTCCTTTGTTCTTGTCTTAAATCTATATTTTATATTAAGTGACTTATTTTTTAATATTGCTTCCTCTATCTGCTTAACTACAAAGCTATCATAGTAGCTTATCCTTTTTCTTTTTGGGATAACTCTTATACAAGAATTTTCTATGTTTAATTTTCTTGATATCTTATCTGCTATTAAATCTAATACATATCCCTTATAATAAAAATGCTTCATTACTTCTAAATAGATATATAAATTTTGAAGTTCTTGTTCTGTTAAAATATCTAATAGATTATCTGCTGCTTTAATTTTGCCATTTTCCTCAACTATATAACCTCTATCAATTAGCTGTTTTATCATAGATTGAACAAGAGCTGGAGCTTCATTAAACAACATATTTACTTCTTCTACAAATCTTTTTCTTTTTACTGCATATTTTTTCCTTGATAGATGTTCGAGTATAGTTACCATTTTAAAATCGCTATAGTTTAATTTATAATCAATATTCACAACATTTTTAGGTAATTCTTCAACAACATACTTTCCCTTTACAGTGCTTATCTTGTACCCCAATTCATTAAACTCCTTAACAAAATCCTGTATTCTCCTCTTTTTAAAACCAAACATATCCCCTATTTCTTCTGCAGAATACTTGTTAGAGTTTGTTATCAAAAAATATAAAATCCTTGATTTTACAATACCTAAACTCTCATCATCTCTTCTTTGCCTCATATTTTCCTCCTTTTAAAATAGCTAAAGCAAATGCTTTAGCTATTTATAATATACTTACCTAACCCAAAGGTTGTATTTTTCCCTATATGTACAAGTTCACAGGCTATTAATAAATCCTTTATTAACTCTACATTTTCATTAAACTTTATTGTTCCTAAAACACCTCCTAAAGACATCTTAGTTTTTTGTCTATTTGAATATCTTTTATTTTCTGTCCAGTATAAATTAGTTGATTCTATAAAGTTATCCACATTATCAACATCAATATCTACTGTTTTACCACTAACTGCATTCAATATAGCTATTCTTCTTTGCAAAGCTATTATTAAATCTTTACTATTTATTTCATCTGTTAATTTTCCTTGTTTTACAAATCTTAATGGCAAGATGAATTCTATTCCATCTATTGAACTTAATTCTCTTTTTCTTTTTTGTACATAATCTAATACTGTACTTGGTTTTATGTTTTCTTTAAAAAGTACACCATCTTTAAATATCGGCTTATTTTCTTCATTTAATACTTCTAAAAGACTAAATTTTAGTCTGTTTTTACCAAGTCCAGTTTTACCTAAAGCATCAAAGGCATATATAATGTGTCCACCATAATTAAAAATGTTGTTAAACAAAAGAACTGAAAACTCTAAAATATCCTCTTGAAAAAACTCTTCCCTAAAATCAATACATTCTATAACCAATCCTGAATGTGAAGTTTGAACATTTTTCATAAAAGGAAGATTTGTTTCTATTTTAGGTGACAATATCCCATTTACAGCACATCTTTCATTTAGTAGACAGTTGTTACAATTTGGTTTATCCTCTAAGCAAAATTTTTTCATTAAAACTTGTCCCATTCCACCCCTTAGGGCCGACATCTTGTATTTAGGTAACTTTCCGCACTTTTCAAATTTAATTCTAAAATTTAATTTCATATACTTTATATCAAACATCAAACCACTCCAAACATTTTTCTTTTAATTACTATTTTCTACAAAAGTATATTAATTCCTTTAAATTAATATAAAATATTTTTGAAATTTGTCAAAAATGCCTCAAAAGAGTAGTACATTAAATATTTTAGAGGCATTATAAAATTGGAATTAATAGTAAAAGACTATGAATTAGGGATTCATAGTCTTCTGATGCAATTCTTTTAAATTAAGTTGTTTGTTTTGAATTATCAATCTTTATTATCTCTACATTTTTTATTTTTTTTAAAATTTCTTCTTCTTTAAGCTTTTTTAATCTTTGTTCTTCCTGATATTTTTCAACATACTGAATTAGTTTATCCATTGTAGTTGCTCTTCTATTCATTATTTCTATTAATTCCTCAATTTTTTTGCCTCTATTTTCCATATTTTTATATAGCACAATATTCTTTTTTAAAAAATCACTCAATACATTATTTATATTATCAATACTTTGCTCCATCTTTTCAGTCAATTTATTTATTCTTACCTCTAATAGATCTATTTTTTTGTCCAAATCAGTATAAATATTCTCTGCTTTATTTATTTTTTCTTCTACAATAGAATCTGTTTCTTTATTTAATCTTTGAAGCTTTTCTAAATTTTCTTGGCTCAACGAACTCAAATCTTCAAAACTTCTATTTAAGTTTTCAGGGAAATTATCTATTTTATTTATAATACTCCTCAATAAGTCAAGTGTTTCTTTAGTTTCCTTATAAAGTTTAAGTTGTTTTAGGGAATCATTTAATCCTTCTAATACATAATTAAATTTTTCAAAGGAATCAGAAATCGACATAACTTCTTCTTGTGTCTTTTCAAAGGTATCTAATAGTCTTAAAATATTATCTTCTTTTGTATTCATTTTTACCCCCACCTTCTTATGATAATAAGCCTATCCAAGTTCTTATAGATTCTAATCTTTCTCTTGTTATAAAAGACATCGTTCTTGCAAAATTACTTGCTGCATCTGAAAATTCTTCTATTCCATATTCCTTTATCATTTCTACTATATCTCTCATAACTTTATAAAGATCAACCTTATGAGCCTTCACATAATTATCTATAATCTTAAACTTTAATTCGCTTGCATATAAACCAGATAAAAGCATAGCTTTTACAACTTTAAAATGATTTTGTGCTTCACCATAATATCTTTCTGCATCTTTAAATTCGTGCATTAATAAAAGTCTATCTCCTGTAACTTCATATCCATCTTCATCAGCCTTACTTTTTACAAAACACCTTTGATATTCGTGCTCATAGTTTTTCTCTTTAAATATATCCATAGCCATTTGGAAAAGTCCATATTCTTCATATTCTAACGCTTTTCTATACATACTATCTAACGAAGATTTTTCAAAATCTTTAATTTCATCTTTTAAATCACTTATTTCAACACAATAGCTAATTATTTCTTTTATAATATTCATATCCAAATCATCTTCTAATATGTATAGATTAGTCCTTGCTCTTGTTATTGCAACGTAAAATAAATTAAAGTAATACCTATACTTTGAATCGTGCTTACCTAATCCATCTAATATATCTTGCCAATAATTTTTGTACTCTGATAATATATTGTAGCAAAAAACAACGTCAAACTCTAAACCTTTAGATTCTTGAACTGTAAAAACATTTACACCCGTTTTATATTTTTCTTCAATTTGTAACTTTATATCATCATTTGGCACAATTAGTACAGCATAATCTGTTTCTCTAATAAAATCTAATATTAATTTTAAATTTTCTTCATTTGATTTTGTTATTCTTGGATATCTTCCTTCTCGTATACTTACTTCAATAATATCATCACTTAAAAAGCCTATATATTTTCTTCTAATCTCAGTCATCTTATTTGCTAATCTTACAATTCCATCATAGCTCCTATAATTTTTTGACAACGTAACCTTTTCTGGATTTATCATATTCTTTATTAAACCATTTTCTAAACGTCCAAAATTAAAAAAGGTTGGATTTACAATTTGATGTACATCTCCGCCTAAAAATATGTTACTTTTATCCTTTAATAATTCAATTAACATTAATATTTGTAACTCCGTTAAATCTTGAATTTCATCAACTAAAATATAATCATATTTTTCAATTTCATTGTTTTTAATTTTTTTAAGAACTAATATAGCCAAATCATTTTCATCATAATATCCATTTTCATCTAACCAAGCTTGGTATTTTAAAGATAAGTCATATATATAATTCTTTTCATCTTCATTAAAAATAGAATAATCTGCTGGTAAACTCAAATATGTTTCTCTCTTTATCATTTTATCTATAAAATTATAATTTAAAAAATAATTTCTCAATTTTTCTATTTCCTGTATTAATTCCTGATTTTTATAACCCTTATCACAATAGTGCTGAATTATTTCTTGTATTGAAGATTCATTTATTTTGTACACATTATTATTTTTAGAAATAAAGCCATCACTAATTAAAGTCTCCATAGTCTCCTTTTTTAATATGTCTTTAGGTATTATACCATCTCTATTCCAATTTATACCCATAATTCCTTTTATTACACCTTTCAACTCAGTCCAAAAATCAATTGGGTGGATATAGTTTTTTGTATATTTAACAACATTATTGGTATACCATTTTTCAAATTTTTTGTAGGTTACTATTTTATCTTTACTTATGCCTAAAGTATTAATACAAAACCTTAGCAATTCATAAAACTCAACATCTGCTATAAACTCATCTGGTTTTATATTTTCAAAGATAATATTAGCACTTTCTTTTAGCTTATTTGTATAAGTAAAATATGCTATTTTATAGTTTGTGTTTTTATAACCAAAGAGCTTATATATCAAAACAGTTGTTTTTCCAGAACCTGCACTTCCCTTTAATATGGTTGTTCTATCATTTTTTACACATTTGTACTGTTCCCTATTTAAATAATATTTATATGTTTTTTTGTTTATTGATTCAATTAATTTTACATCTTCTTTGTTAATTAGTTTCAAATAATCCTCGTCATCTAAAACTATTGAAATTTCATCTTCAATGTAAAATTTATATTTTTCATCTGATATATTATCTTCATAAATATCCTCAATTTCTTCTTCATCTTCTTCTAATAAATCTACCGCATATTCTTTATACGCCATATTATTAACATTTATATTTTTTGCAACTCTCTCCTGTTCATCGTGTTTACACAAATCTATCAATACTATTGCATTCTTATAATCGTCTACAATATCATCTATTTCTTTACCATATGTATAAAGTACTCTTTCATTTAAATTTATTCTATACTTATAAATATTGGTATCTTTCCCTAATGCTTTAAACTTTTTATGATCTGCCCCTTTTGCTACATCATTCAAAAAGTTTTCTTGTTTAGCTTTTGCCATATCATATATCTTTTTTATTTTCTTTGTATCAGACTCTTCTTGTAATTTTTTCATCATTCTTTCTGTAACTAATATCATTTATTATTCCTCCATACATTATCTTCATCAAATTTTTTATAAAGTATGGCATATAAAATTTAAACTTTATGTATTTGTTAGTTATAAGATATGTTACTGCATTTATTACTGTTCAATTAATGATTTCTACATAAATGTAATAATTCCTTTATGTATTAGATAAAATATTTTCGAAATATGTATAAAAAAGACCCTATTGGGTCTTTTTTAATTTAAACCATATATTTCATCATAAAAATCTATTTCGTTTAAAAGTGTATATAGTGAATCCTCATATTCTTCTTCAGTCAATGAAAACATTTCTTCATAACTTCTATTCCAATATTGACTATTTATGTCGAATTCATAATTTCTACAATTAACTATTTCTAACTTAACATCTTCTACCCAGGATGAAAGTGCACTATTTTTGAGTGTATAATTTAACATATTGCTAAATGAGCATATGTTCCTATGTATACAATCTCTACACATCATATTATCAACCTCCCGAAAGATTATATCTTTATTATACGGAGGGTTGATATTACTTTTATTGCACAAAAATACCTCGCTAAAGCGAGGACTCCAATCCCTTATAGGTAGGCTATAAACTCAATATGTTCAACTATAAGTGCAGAAGATACTATGTTTCAATCCCTTATAGGTAGGCTATAAACATTGCTGCTATCAAATTCAAAGTACTCCTGCAAAAAGTTTCAATCCCTTATAGGTAGGCTATAAACCTTCTGAAGAAAGAAGATTTTTAGATAGACCTTTAAAGTTTCAATCCCTTATAGGTAGGCTATA
>NZ_KI421442.1:0-585 GCF_000472625.1 Caloramator sp. ALD01 | reverse complement strand
AGTTTCAATCCCTTATAGGTAGGCTATAAACGTCTGAATCACTTCCTAATGGTTTAAATGATGAATCGTGTTTCAATCCCTTATAGGTAGGCTATAAACACAGTATCAATTCAACAGGTCCAAAACACAATGCAAAAGAGTTTCAATCCCTTATAGGTAGGCTATAAACTGATGAAAAAACTATATTTCAAATTTTAAATAATTATTGTTTCAATCCCTTATAGGTAGGCTATAAACCTGATGGTTTAACTGAGCCTATCATTGTAGATATGAAGTTTCAATCCCTTATAGGTAGGCTATAAACTTGGTAATTCTATAGTCCATTCCGTGTTGATGTGCTACAGTTTCAATCCCTTATAGGTAGGCTATAAACTATTCAAAAAATGACAGAAGAAAAATTTGCTAAATGGTGTTTCAATCCCTTATAGGTAGGCTATAAACTCTACAGAGCAATCATTAAAATCGATAACAATATTTGGAAGTTTCAATCCCTTATAGGTAGGCTATAAACGGAGGAATAGAGATGTTAAAAGTATCAAATGTTTCAGGTTTCAATCCCTTATAGGTAGGCTATAAACCATAGAT
>NZ_AXAA01000022.1:0-37139 GCF_000472625.1 Caloramator sp. ALD01 | reverse complement strand
GTTTCAGAATTACAACGAGGACAAGTATGAGGCTTCTTTTTCATTTCTAAATAAATTTCATAGCAAACATTATCAAGTACTTTTGTTATAATAACATCTTTAAAACCAAGTAAATTTTTGATACAATTATTAGTGTGCACTTGTAGGATGCCTCCTTTCAGGTAATATTTTTGTAGTTAATTTAATTTTACCAGGCATCTAAAACAGGTGCATATTTTTTTTGTAAAAAAATATGCTGGGGCTACGCCCCAACATTTATTATAGAACCTATTTTAAAAATATTGAAAATTTTAATAATTACGTATATAATAATATCAAGAAATAAAAAATTATTATCATAATAAAAAATTATTATAAAGAAGGGACAGCTATGGCGGATAGAGATATACTAAATACATTTATTCCTATTGTTGATTTTTTAGGAGAGGTTTATGGTTCAAACTGTGAAGTTGCACTGTATGACTTAACAGAAAGCAAAAATGAAATATGTGCAATAAGTAACAACTCATTAAGTGGTCGTAGGGTTGGAGATCCTCTAACTAAAACACTAAATAAATTAATAGAAGAAGAGCAGTATAAACATAAGGACTTTATAACAAGATTTCCATCAAAAACAAAGGATGGTAAAATCTCAAGAACATCGGTATTGTTTATTAAAAATAAAGAGGGCAGATTAATAGGACTTCTTACATTGAGTTTTAACCTTGACGGCCTTATAAGTTCTGCAAACTTTTTAAATAAGTTTTTGTCAGAATTAACTGGAGGTCCAGAGAGAAACCTTGCTGAAGAAAAAGGGCCCATCTCGGAGGACTTTAGCACACCAATTGAGGATTATGCAATGTCTATAATTCAAAAAACAATAGAGGAGATAAACATTTCCCCAGAGAGAATGTCAACTGACGAAAAGATAGAAATAGTTCAAAAGTTAAATAACAAAGGTGTATTCCTCCTAAAGGGAGCAGTTACTGAGGTTGCAAAAAAGCTAAAAATATCAGAACCTACAATTTATAGATATATAAAGAAGGATTAAGGTTAATTAAATCTATTTTAAATAATTTGCTTATCGTATTATAACATTTTTAAAAGTTTATATTGTACTAATTAAACAATGTACAAAACAGAGATTTATGTAGTTGTAACTTCTAATGTCTCTTAGCTAAAACTTAATATAAAAATAAAAAATTTTTATGGGGTGATAAAATGGCAGTAAAGAGAAAACCAGAACCTTTTAAGATTAAAATGGTAGAACCACTAAAGACCACCACAAGAGAACACAGAGAAAGGGCATTAAAGGAGGCAGGGTATAACCCATTTCTACTAAGGTCAGAGGATGTTTACATTGACCTTTTAACAGATAGTGGTACAGGTGCAATGAGTGACTATCAATGGGCAGGTATGATGCTTGGTGATGAGGCCTATGCAGGAAGTAGAAACTACTACAATCTTGTTGATGCAGTAAAAGACATCATAGGATATCCATATGTAATACCAACACACCAAGGAAGAGGAGCAGAACAGGTTTTATTCCCATCACTTATAAAGAAAAAGGGACAATACGTTCTTGGAAATATGCACTTTGATACAACAAAGGCCCACATAGAATTAAGTGGCGGTAGGGCAGTAAACTTTGTAACAGACAAGGCCTTCAAAACAGATGAATACTATGATTGGAAGGGAAACTTTGATTTAGACAAGTTAGAGGCCTTCATAAAGGAACACGGAAGAGAAGAAATAGCCTTCATACTTATTACAGTAACTTGTAACAGTTCAGGTGGACAACCTGTTTCAATGGAAAATATAAGAGGGGTTAGAGAGATTGCAGATAGATATGGCATAAGAGTATTTATGGATGCTGCAAGATTTGCAGAAAATGCGTATTTCATAAAGAAAAGAGAAAAGGGATACCAAGATAAATCGATTGTTGAAATAGTTCACGAAATGTTTTCCTATACAGAAGGATTTACAATGAGTGCAAAGAAGGACGCAATAGTAAACATCGGTGGGGTGCTTGGAATAAAGGAAGATGTTGAACTTTTCAATGAATGTAGGGCAAGAACAGTTCCAATGGAAGGATTCATAACATACGGTGGACTTGCAGGAAGAGATATGGAGGCCCTTGCAAGGGGATTAAGAGAGGGAGTAGACTTTGATTACCTTGACTATAGAATATCACAGGTTGAATACCTTGGGGATAGATTAAGAGAGGGTGGAATACCAATTCAATATCCAACTGGTGGACACGCGGTGTTTGTTGATGCTAAAAAGCTTCTTCCTCACATACCATATTATCAATTCCCTGCACAGGTTTTAGTTAACGAATTATACTTAGAATCAGGTATCAGAGCTGTGGAAATTGGTTCATTCTTATTAGGACGTGACCCTGAAACTGGAGAGCAGCTTGAGTCACCACTTGAGCTTGTAAGACTTACAATTCCAAGAAGAGTTTATACAAACGATCATATGGATGTTGTAGCAGACGCATTTATCTCAATAAAGGATAAGGCTCCATACTTAAAGGGATTAGAATTTGTATATGAACCAAAGGTGCTAAGACACTTCACAGCAAGATTAAAGCCAGTTGAGTAAAAAGACAGTATATGGATGTACCCTATTGTTTGGTGGACTTGCATTCTTTGTCGCAAATGCAATAAAATCAGAAAAACATAAGATGGCTAAGTAAAGAATTAAAGGGACAGGTTAGGATAATTAACCTGCCCCTTTTTAATTTAATCTCTCTTTAATGTTTTATAAATATATAAATTGATACTATAAAAATCTAAATAGAAAAATATTCATTAAAAATTATTCAAAAACATAGAAAATAATAGAAATTTATGCTATAATTATCAAAATATTTTATTTGGATTGGGGTGTTTTTGTGAAAAATGTAAAACTCTACAACATTATTTTACCACTATGGATGCTTATGTTTTTACCACCGCTTATAATTATATCACTGGTGGGCAACTTTATAATCGATTCACTTGTTGTTATTGGATGCTTTTATGCCTTTAAGGTTGCAGAAACAGGTTTAAATTTAAAGGAGTTTTATAAAAAACATATACTAAAGGTTTGGGGATTTGGATTTCTATCAGATTTTATAGGAGCTTTTGTGATTTTTTTAGTTAATATGTTTGATGGAATATTCAATTTAAATTGGAGATTTGTTGGAAGTGTAAATTTTAACCCATTTGAAAGTGTACTTGCTGTAATTGTAGTATTAATAAGCATAGCAGTTGCTGGATTTTTTATATACTTTTTCAATTACAGATTTGTGTTTAATAAAATTGAGGACAGGGCCCTAAGGCATAAGATATCATTAACATTAGCAATAATCACAATGCCGTGGACATTCCTTATACCTTCAAAAATAATATATTAATGGCATCCATATCACTTATAACATATTGTAGATTAATCTGGGTAGGTATTTAATATAATACCTACCTTTTTGATTGTTTGAAATTATTAAATTTAAATCATAAGGTTTACATTTAGAAATATATTGAATATAATTATATTAGATAAATATCTAATATAATTATAGAGGTGACTTTATGAAAAATTTAGATGAAAATATAATAAAAAACACTAAATTTATATTTAATCCTTGTCTTGAATTTACAATGGCCTTTACGACTATATCTAAACTAAATGAACTAAAAAAGTTAGCTGAGGATTTAAACTATAGTATTTCTGAAGAAAATATAAGTTTGTATGATGAAATGTATAATTCATTGTCTAAATATATGAAATCAGAAATTGAATATTTCAACAAAATATGTATGATAGGAGGAATACTTGCTGCCTACTCTGCAGATTTTGAAGATGTAGAGAATGTAAAATCACTACTTGATGTAATAGACAAATCTGATGAAACACTTTTTTTTAATTACTTAGGAGGAATGTATATTAATTCTCACGAACCAACAAACCACGAAGGATGGGATGAGGTTAAAAATGATATAAAAAAAATGCAGGAATATATTGAGGGTGTAAAGGTTGAGGATGACGAAATAAAGGAATCAGTATCAGAACTTTTTAAAAATCCAGATGAAACAAAAAATAGAATTAGCTTTTTATTTAGAAGCTTTTATGAAAAGATATATATTAAATATGAAAAGAAGGTAGAAGAGATTTGTTTAGGGGGAATTGATAAGTATAAAAAGATATTTTTAGACAATCCAAAGGACTTTATGGAAAAATATCTCTTAGATTTCTTTAAAACAAAAGATGAGGATTGGCAGTATAAAATTAATTTTCACATAAGCCTTTTTAAAGAGCTTTATTTCTGGATTATAAATATGCACGATTATAAACAAAAAGCAGGATGGGTAGTACTTGGACTAAATACAGATAAAATAGTTCAAAAAAAGAAACAAAACGAACAGGTGGATAATTTCTTAAAGGCCCTATCAGATCCAAGAAGGGTAAAAATAATAAAGCTTTTGGCAAAAAAGCCCCACTATGGATATGAAATTGCATCAATATTAGAACTTACACCTGCAACTGTTAACCACCATATGAATTTTCTATTTGATGCAGATATAGTGGGATTTAATAAAATAGACAATAAAGTATATTTTACTCTAAAGAAGGATAAAGTAAGGGAGCTTTTAAGACTAACGGAAGAAATACTTATAGGTGATAGTACAATATTATGATGGGGGATATGTATGAATAGAGAAATAGAACTAAATGGTGATAGAAAAGTAGGTAGTATATTTTTAAATAAAAGCTTTATGCTTCTTTTCTTAGGAAAGTTGGTTTCGCAGCTTGGTGATGTAATATATAATATGGCAATTGGTTGGTATATACTTACTATAACACAATCTGCTGTACAAATGTCCTTCTATATGGCCTTTGGTACAATTATATACGTTGTAATGAGTCCCTTTGGCGGAGTTATTGCAGATAGATACAACAGAAAAAATCTTATGGTTTGGATGGATATAATAAGGGGTATATCTGTTGCTATTATTGGTATTTTAATGTTTTTTAAAATAGAATCCATTTTACTTCTATATTTATCATCCTTTATATTAAGTATATGTGGTGCAATATTTGTACCAGCTTCAAATTCACTTGTTCCAAGTATAGTTGAGGAGGAACATCTAACAAAGGCAAATTCATTAACAAGCTCCGTAAATAGTCTATCTAATATATTTGGGTTAGTTGCAGGCGGTGCATTATATGCATTATTGGGTATAAAATTTATATTCATATTTAATGCAGTATCCTATATATTAAGTGGAATATCGGAAATGTTTATAGAGTATAAAAACAAAATTAATATAGATAAAAGAGAAGAAAAACATTTTATAAGAGAGCTACTTGATACATTTAAGTTTATTAAAAATCAAAGACCTGTTTTTATTGTTATGATGGCAGCAACACTCATTAATTTCATATTAGTGCCAGTATTTGCTGTTTATCTACCATATATTTTTAATCAAATAGCTAAAACATCAGCATTAGAATATTCCTATGTTGGTGCTGCAGAATCAGTAGGTTTTCTTTTAGGTGCTGCAATAATTTCAAGCATACCTCAAAGGGACAAGATAAATGGCTATTTAAAAATTGGTATGATTGTTTATTGTTTATTAATCTTTGTAGCCTATTTAGTTGTTAATAGTTTTATAAAAGGATATATAGTATCTAAAGTATTGGTTACAATATTTGTTATAACAGCCCTATTGCTTGGTGTGTTTAGCTCAATAATGAACATACCCTTTGGTGTATTCATACAGAGAAGGATTCCAAATGAACTCTTAGGAAGGGTATCTGCAATGCTTAATACCTTATCTATGGCGGCTATGCCTCTTGGTATGCTTTTTGGAGGAGCACTTGCTGATATTATAACAATGAACCTACTACTATTGGCTACATCTATTGTATTGGCCGGTTTAACTATAAGTTTATTCTTTATAAAGGAAGTAAATTCCATATAAGTGGCACCAAGAGCTCCGAAAAAATGATACCTTAAAAATCGCCACCACTATATATAGTATATAAAAGATAATATGTGCAACTATATATAGTATGTTTTTAAAAATAATTTGATTTTTTCGGAGGTCTCGCACCCAGGTGAAATGTGACATTATCCAAATTATGTTAATACAAATCAGTTTTTACAAACATAAGCCAAGATGCTTCGTGAATTAAAATATGAAGGGGTATTAAAAAACTACTACCAAAATGTAATAAAATGATGTATAGTAAGATAGTAGCCTATAGAATCAAATAAAACATAAAATAAAGGGCTAAGTTTAAAGTTAAAACTTGCCCTTTGACCTTTTATAGAGGATAATATAGAATAAAAATTTGGAGGTTGTTAAAATGAAGGTTGTTGCGTTTAATGGGAGTCCAAGAAAAGAAGGAAATACATATCAAGCTATAAGTATAGTTAAAGAAGAATTACAAAGGGAAGGAATAGATGTAGAAATAGTTTACGTTGGGGATAAATTGATAAGGGGATGTATTGCCTGCGGTATGTGCTATAAAAACAAAAATGAAAGATGTATAATAGACGACGAAGTAAATGACTGGATTCAAAAGATGAAGGAGGCAGATGGAATAATATTAGGTTCGCCTGTATATTTTTCATCAATAGCAGGAACAATGAAGGCATTTTTAGATAGAGCCTTTTATGTTGCCTCTGCAAATGGAAACTTCTTAAGGCATAAAGTAGGGGCTTCTGTTGTTGCAGTAAGGCGTTCTGGTGGAGTTTCTACCTTCAACCAATTAAACAATTACATAAACTATGCAGAAATGTTAATGCCTTCAACTAACTATTGGAACGTAATCCACGGTGCAAAAGCAGGGGAAGCTTTGCAGGATGAAGAAGGAGTACAAATAATGAGGGTACTTGGCAAGAATATGGCATACCTATTAAAACTTATACAAAATGGGAAGGATAATATAGAGAAACCAGAAAAGGAAAAGAAGGTATACACGAACTTCATAAGATAATTCATAGGTAATAAGTGGTTATATAAAATTTTCTATTATATATTGAGTATGTAATACAAGAACTTATTTTTGTATGCTTTAAGCATAATAAAACGTATATGGTATATATGCAAAACACGAAAGAAGGAGGAATTAAATGAAAAAGGGCCAAGAAATAGTAGTAGAAATTGTTGAAACAGAGTTCCCGGGCTATGGAGTAGGCTACTATGAGGATACAAAGGTTTTGATAAAGGGTGCTCTGATAGGAGAAAAGGTTTTGGCAAGGATTACAAAAAAGAAAACGAAGGTTGAGGCTAAAATAGTAGAGGTTCTTGAGGAAGTAGATTATAAAATAGAAGCACCTTGTCCTGTTTTTGGTATATGTGGTGGATGTACTCACCAATTTATAGATTATAATAAACAGCTTCAACTAAAGGAGCAGCAGGTACTAAAGCTCTTTAAAGAAGCAGGCATTGAAGGCTTTGAATATAGGGGAATAGTTGAAAGTCCAAATGCTTATGAATACAGAAACAAAATGGAGTTTACCTTTGGAGATTATGAAAAGGGTGGAGAACTTACATTAGGGCTTCATACTCCTGTTAAAAGAAATGCAGTAGTATCAACTACAACTTGTCTTTTAGTAGATAGGGATTTTAGAACTATCGTTAAATCTTCACTTGAATATTTTAAATCTAAGGAAGTCCCACATTATAATGTAATGAACCACCAAGGTTACTTAAGGCATCTTGTTGTAAGGAAGGCAAAAAAGACCGGAGAGATATTAGTAAATCTTGTTACAACATCACAGCTTGACTTTAATTTAAGTGAGTATGTTGAAGTTTTAAAAAATAATATATATGATGGAATTCTTACAGGTATAATTCATACTGTAAATGACAGCTTATCGGATGCAGTAAAGCCAGATAAGGTAGAAGTTTTATACGGCAGAGATTATATAGTTGAGGAACTTTTAGGACTAAAATTTAAAATTTCTCCATTTTCCTTTTTCCAAACTAATACCTTAGGTGCAGAAAGGCTGTATTCTACTGTTAGAGAATTTATGAGTAGCTCTAAGGATAAAGTTGTTTTCGACCTTTACTGTGGAACTGGAACAATAGGACAAATTGCTGCCAAAAATGCTAAAAAGGTTATTGGTGTTGAGCTTATAGAAGAGGCTGTTGAAGCAGCAAACAATAATGCAAAGTATAATGGGTTAGATAACTGTACATTTATTGCAGGGGATGTAAAGGAAGTAATTAAAAATATAGACGAAAATCCTGATATTATAATTCTTGATCCTCCAAGGCCAGGTGTTACACCAGAGGCATTAAAGAACGTTATTAATTTTAAACCAAAGGAGATAATCTACGTTTCCTGCAATCCAAAGACATTAGTTGAAAATTTAAAGCAGCTAAAGGAAAGTGGATATGATGTTAAGGCATTAAAGATAGTAGATATGTTCCCACAAACTCCACACGTAGAAAGCGTTGTGTTTGTTGAGAGGAGATAATTAAATTAAAGGATAGGGGCAATTTGCCCCTATTTTTTATGTATTTGCTATATGTTTCTGTAGGCAGAGAAAAGGTATTTTAAGAGATGTATGTAAAATAATAGAATTAAATAAAATATAAAGAAGGAATTTGTGATAAAAAGTAGAATACTATACATTATAAAAAGATAAATTAAAATTCTTTATTTTAATATCAAATATGGAAATATCAAATTTTATTGAGAAATGGTTAGTCTAAATCTTCTAATACTTTAGAACTTAAACAATATATTTAGCTATTGAAGGCTATTTAGGGTTTTTATTAAATTATTTTTAATTATTGGAGGAATTATGAAAGTATTAAATATATGGGATTGGAAGTATAAACTTTTACTATCTGAATCAACTTTTGAAAGGGTAAAGTCTTTTATAAATGATTAGGCTCTTTTATTGTTAAGTTTTTATAATGGTTTATTTTTAAATATTAATTTTTTATTTTATAACAGAAGGAAAATTTAATGTTGTGTTGAATACGTAGTTTAGAGAAAATGTAAAGTTAAATGGAAAGGATTTTGAAAATGGGGGTAAATAGAAAAATAAAATTTGATTATTTTCAGGTGTATTTTATTGATAATAAAGGGGATGATTATCTTTTTGATTTACGATTATGGATAGATAAAGTTAAAAATATTCCTTTAGAAAGCAGGAATAAAGTTTATTATAATGATGAAGCAAGATTAGATAAAATTTTTTATGATGCTGAAAATGATTTTTGGTTTTTAAATTTCGCAAGATTAAGAATACAAAATCCACCATTAAAAGGGAGGATAAACACAGTATTAGAACCCATAAATTTAGATGATGATGAGTATATAGGTGAAGATATTACAATATTATTTGATAATAAAAATTATATTTTAATGGTTCAGAGAAATTTACATAGTTTAAGTCCAAGTGGTATTGAAAATTACATAAATTTAATGTGGCAAGATCAAAATGGAACAATTGAATTTAGACCTATAATTTTAAATGATACTATATCAAGATTATCAAAAGCTGAGAGTATAAAAAAATTTACAGTAAGATTTGCTAACTTAGAAGAGTTTGTACCAAGTGAAAATATTGGCATCAGGGCTATTATTGATAAATTTAAAGATTTTGATGCAATTATAGGAGAAATAAACATCGGAATAGGGAGAAATAATAAGAAAAGATTAGATAATAGTAAAATAATTGATACAATAAAAGAATTAATATTATATAGGAATAATATAACTAAAGCACAGGTTGCATTCAAAGAAACTGATGATGGTAAAGTAGAATTGATAGACTTATTTGAACATAAAGCACATGATTATATCATTTTTTCATTACAGGAAAGACAAAGTATTGGATTTGAATATATTATAGATAAAATGAAAGAAAGATATATTGAACGAAGAGCAAAATTAGTAGAAAATCTTAAGGTAGGTAAGGTCGATTGATATGTTTAAGAAAATAATTGAAAATGAAAAAACTGAAAAATATTATCCAATTTGTATATCAATAATAATTGTTATAATATATATGGTAAAAACTCCAAATAAAATATTGTATCCTAAAAACTTTGAAAACTTATTAAGTGCATTATTAACTATTCAATCTGTTTTTATTGGTTTTTTAGGGGTTACTTTGACGATACTACTTAGTTTAAAAGATGAAAAAATTGTAAGGTATATATATAAATACAAGTCAAAGAAGTTGTTAAGTAAGTATTTTAAATATCCTTTGATGATTGGTTTTATGAGTTTAATATGGACAATAAGTATGTTTTATTTAAAAGAATATGATGAATATTATTTTTTTAACACAACAAACATAAATAATGGAAAAATATTTTTAGGGGTTTTATTATTTATTATGGTATATTTCATACTTTTATCTTTTAGGGTTATTGATATAATTTTTAATATTGTTTTTGTTGAGGAAAATAAGTGCAATTTAAGAGAAAAAAGATTAGATGATATTGCTGCAGAAAAGTTGAATGATGATTTTAAAAAATAAGTGATATGGCAGCCATATCACTTATTTTTATTCCCCCATAACGCCCAAATGGTCAAGCTGGGGTGGATTCAGCATTAGTTTTTTCAAGGTGTCTGTATATAAAATTTGCAACACCATCTTCATTATTTGTTAATGTAACAAATCGACACATTCTTTTTACTTCATTTTCAGCATTTCCCATAGCAACGCTAATGCCAGCCTTTTTAAACATAGATACATCATTAAAATTATCTCCAAAGGCAATTACATCATTAAGGCTTATATTCAAATGCTTTGCAAGATACTCAAGGGCATTACCCTTTGATGCATCCTTTGAAACCAATTCAAAGTTATATTTATGGGATATAACAGAGGATAGTCCTTTAAAATTTTTAACATATTCCCTACCATAGTTTAATTTGTTTTCATCAAAGGACATAGAAGAAATACAGCAGAATTCTAAGTCTGAATCTAAGAGCTCATCTATGTTGTTAAAATATTTAATTCCATATTGTGAAAAAATTAAATTCATAGTGATATCTATATATTCTTTAGTTATTTTAGGGTTGTTACTTTTGGCTAACTTATAATCTTCCTTTATAGTATTTTCAAAATCATAATGTAAATATACATTTTTATCCGTAAGTAGCTGTAAAAAGAAGTTATTGTCTATTAACCAATGAATAGCAGCTTTTAGCTCATCCTTTGGAATACTCCAGCTTTTTATCTTTTTACCCTCTATGGTGTGGACTGTTGAGCCATTTCCAGAAATTATATGTGCCTCAATATCAGCCTTTTTTAATATATTTAATACATCAGTGTATATCCTGCCAGTTGCGATTGCAACTTCATATCCGTTTTCCTTTGCAGTCCTTAGAGCCTTTACATTCTCTTTGCTTATTTCGTGCTTAGAATTAAGCAAAGTACCGTCTAAATCAGAAACAATAAGCTTCAATTAAATCCCTCCATTATTTTGCTATAATAAGATTTACTCCATTTTCCTTAAGGGTTTTTATAAATCCTTCATTTGGACTTTTATCGGTAATTATAATATCAATTTCAGATAAACTACATACCCTAAAGGCAGCAGTGTTACTAAACTTAGTGTGGTCAGCTAAAACAATAGTTTCCTTTGATTGCTTTATGATGCTTTGCATAACAGCAGCATCCTCATCATCAGCAACAAATATTCCATTCTTTGTAATAGCAAGTGCACCTAAGAAGGCTTTATCTGCAAAATAGTTTGATAGCATATTAATAGTGTTGTGGCCGTATAAAAACCTGTGTTCTTGGTTTAGCTTTCCACCTAATAAAATGGTATTTACATTAACTTTAGCAGACAAAACATCTGCAACGTTGATAGAATTTGTAATAACATTGCAATTAATATCCTCCATAAGTTCTGCACAGGCCTGAACTGTTGTAGAAGTATCTAATATAACTGTATCTCCCTCTTTAATTAGGGAAGCTGCAACCTTTGCAATTTTATGTTTTTCTTCAACGTCAAAGTGTAGTCTTTCTTTGTATGGTTTTATCCTTTCGTGGGTAGGAGGCAGAATTGCTCCCCCGTGTGTTCTCACAATAAGTCCCTTTTTCTCAAGATTAACCAAATCCCGCCTTGCAGTATCACGTGACACGTTATATAGCTTACATATTTCCTCAACACTAATACGTTTATTTACCTGAAGATATTCTAATATATGCTGCATTCTTTCTTCCTGAAACATAAACCACCTCAGTAAGTATTTTACAATATAATTTTAATGCAATATAAGTAAAATGTCAATTAATTATAAGTAATTATAATTAATTATAAGTAATTCGAGGATTTTTCTCCACATATTTATGATTTTATATTAACATTAATTTGTATTATAATATGAATTGGATATATAATACAAAAAGTTATAAGTTATACGGATGCCATTTAAAAAGTGAGGTATCAAAGATGATATACATATCAACTGCAATGTACATAGAGGCACAGGAAATAATAAAAAGATTAGGCTTAAAAAGAGATAACAGCATAAATAAATTTGAGGTTTTTAAAAACGATGAAGTTACATTAATAATAACGGGTGTTGGTAAAGTAAAGTCTGCAGTTGCCTTAACTTATCTTTTATCAAGACAGGAAATTACCCAAAATGACCTCTATATAAACTTTGGCGTATGTGGTACAAAAGATAAGCAAATTGAGCAGGGAGAAGTATTTTTATGTAGCAAAATAACCGATAACGATACCAAGTTTACCTATTATTCCGACCTACTTTTTAAGCATCCCTTTAAGGAGGGTAGTATTGAAACTTTTTCAAAGGTTGCTAATGAAGGGGAGTCTGATGAACTTTTAGTTGATATGGAGGCCTCTTCTTTATATCAGGCAGCATCGGTATTTTTTAAGCCTCACCAAATAATGTTTATAAAAGTAGTATCTGACTATCTAAGCACAGAAAATATAGATAGGGATTTTGTATTAAAAGTTGTAGAAAAAAATATACATAGAGTGATAGAATGGATAAATTACATAAAAGACAATTTTATCAAAAGTAGGCAAGTTCTAACACAGGCCGAAGAGGAACTTATAAAAAAAGTATCAGAAAACCTAAAGATGTCTGCTACAATGGAAAATGAGTTTAGGCAGCTTATGATTTATCACAAACTATTAGACAACGATATAACAGAACTTATAGATATATATTTGAAAATAGAATGTAAATCAAAAAATGAAGGGAAGATGCATCTTGCAGAGCTTAAAAGAAGGATTATTAAATAGAGCCTTTTCCCATATTTATGTTGAAAAAAGGGCGATGGAATATGAATTGACAAAGGAAATTTTAAAAAGGTTTAAGGAATCAAAAGTAATAGAGATAGAGCATTACAAGGACATATTCTCAAGAGCAAATCAGGATTTTTATCTTCAAAAGAAGAGTCCAAAGCTCATTCTTGCGGTAAAACAGAACAATTTGATATATAAGGGTGCAGATGTATGCGAGGATTTTGGAAACAAGCATTTTTACTATACATCAATTATGATGAACTGCATATATGACTGCGAGTACTGCTACCTACAAGGTATGTACACATCCGCAAATATTGTTATTTTTGTTAATTTAGATGACTATTTTAAAGAGATAAACCGACTTTTAAGTATGCATCCTTTATATCTTTGCATATCCTATGATACAGACCTTTTGGCCTTAGAAGGACTTACAAATTATGTAAAGAAATTTATAGAATTTGCAAAGGAAAATAGTGATTTAAAAATAGAAATAAGAACAAAAAGTGCAAATTTTAATTTAATAAAGCACATTCAGCCCCAAGATAATATAATATTAGCTTGGACACTTTCTCCAGAGGGGGTAATACAAAAGTATGAACATAGAACCCCAAATTTAAAAAGAAGAATTAAAAGCATTAAGGAAGCATTAGATAGGGGCTTTAGAGTGAGGCTTTGTTTTGACCCAATTTTGTATATAAAAAATTGGAGAGATGAGTATAGAGATTTGATAGAAGAAGTTTTTAGTAATATAGATGCAGATAAAATATATGATGTAAGTATTGGTCTATTTAGGGTTTCAAAGGACTATCTAAAAAGGATGAGAAAACAAAGACCAGATTCAATTGTTTTAAATTTCCCCTATGATACTGTAGAGGGAGTTTGTAGCTATGACAAGGAACTTTCAAGGAATATGATAGGATATGTTTATGGCTTAATTGCAAGGTATGTTGAAAAAGAAAAAATATATATATGAAGGGATGATAGGATGAAGGCGGCTATTGTAACAGGAGCATCCTCGGGAATAGGATTTGAAATAAGCAAAGTTTTAATAGAAAAGGGCTTTAAAGTATATGGATTTGGTAGAGATTTTTCAAAGGTAGATTATGAAAATGAAAATTTTATAAAGGTAGTTTGCAATTTAATGGATATTGATGTTTTGTGTGAAAAAGTAAAGGAAATACGAAAAAAAGAAGAGGTTTTTGTATTAGTAAATAACGCTGGAGTTGGATATTTTGGTCCCCACGAAGAATTAAATCCTAAAAAGATAGATGAAATGGTAAAGACTAATTTAGAGGTGCCACTAATTTTAACACAACAGCTTCTTAGGGATTTGAAGAAAAATAAAGGGTATATAATAAACATATCTTCAATAACTGCTAAAAAATCGAGTACCTATGGTTGTGCCTATGCAGCAACAAAGGCAGGGCTTACTCATTTTGCAAATAGCCTATTTGATGAAGTTAGAAAATATGGAGTAAAGGTTATAACAATTCATCCAGATATGACAAAGACAAACTTCTATAGAAGTGCAAATTTTAAAGAGGGACAAGAAGAGGATACCTACATAGAAGCTAAAGAAGTAGCAGCTTTTGTTGATTTCATTTTATCCCAAAGGGAAGGGATTGTGGTAACAGACGTAACAATAAAACCCCAAAGGCATATGATTTTAAGGAAATAAACTGATAAAAGTCTTACAAATATTTTTATATTATTTTTTAATAATATTCAGATTGTTGACAAATCTACTTGTTAGCTAAAGTATGAAAAAAGTCCCATGAAAGGATTTCAAATTGGCATATTTCATGAGCTTTAGCAATTCTTAGCTTTTCGACTTTGGAAAAGTCCGTAATTCGGCACAGGACGTGCCGAGCCGAGCGGCCATCAGGATGATGGCATCGCGAGGGTAGGACTTTTTCAGACAAAGAAAAGCTTAGAATTGATTAGCGAAATGAACGAATGCCTAAGAAATCCTTCATGGGGCTAATCAATACATAACTTTTTCAATAGCCTGTATATTATTTTTTAATAATATTTACATCTATAAATGAAATATATATAATTAAGGTATATATAAATTGAATAATATTTAAAAACAAACAAAATATGGGAGTGGTTATATGGGTATTTTATCAAATCTTTTTAATTATTTGCTACACTATCTATTTAATCTTACAGGTGACTGGGGGATTGCAATTATAATTTTAACAATGTCAGTTAGATTTTTACTTTTACCGATATCAATAAAACAAAGAATAAATATGTTAAAGCAGCAGAATTTATCAAGAAAATTAAATGAAATAAAGGAAAAATACAAAAATGATACAAGCAAGTTGGAAAGCGAAATGAAAAAGTATTATGAAGAAAGTGCAAAAAGTATGTTTGGTTGTCTGGTTACTTTATTGCAGATTCCAATTATCTCAACCCTCTATTTTGCTATTCTGAAAATGCCAATAGGAGCACAATCTATATTAATTCCTTGGGTAAGTAGTATTAAATTCCCAGATAGATATTATATTGTTCCTTTTGTTTATGTTTTAGTATCCTTAAGTCCAAATCTATTGTCCTATATAGAGTATTTTAAAATTTTTAAACAAAGTGAGACTACAAAATCGACCTTTATATTTAATATAATTTTTAGCCTACTTATTACAATAAAAGCACCAGTGGCAATAGGTATATACTTTATTACAACAGGGTTATTTTCTTTTGTTGAGGAAGTTGTATTTAGAATATATATAAAAAAATATCAGCTATATTACGTATAACTTATTAAATACGAGGTAATTAATCTATGAAAGTAACTTTTTTTGAGTTAGGAAGTATTAAAGATGACAGTTTCAATTATGTATATATTTTTACTACTTTCAATAACAAGTGGGTGTTTGTTCGTGAAAAGGGAAAAGATACTTGGGAGATGCCAGTAGGACATAAGGAAAAATTTGAAACTATTGATGAAGCAGCAAAAAGAGAGTTGTTTGAAGAAACGGGTGCTATTGATTATAACATTGAACCTATATGCGATTACTCTGTTACTTCAAATAAAAAAACAACGTACAGCAGATTATTTTACGCAGAAATTAAGAAAATAGGTAGTTTACCCGAAAGTGAAATAGAAGAGGTAGGTTTTTTTATAAAAACTCCAGATAATTTGACATACCCAGAAGTACATAAAATATTATATAAAAAGGTTATGGAATATTTATCTAAAAAAGCTCGTAACATATAGTGTTATCTTATGTAATAGGGAGGTTATTTATGGGAAGGTCAAAAAATAAATATATTGTATTGTTAATATCCATTTTAATTCTTCTATTTACAGCTGGATGTAAAGGTACAGCATATCAAAGGAGTCTATACGATGACGATAAGAAGATAGTATCTGATGGAGACAGCTATACCTATGGATTAAGAAGTGGGATGACTGTTAACAACAAAACAACAATAAAATTCGGAAGCTTTACCGGTATGGAGACTATATACTATGTTGAGGCACAAAATAATTCCAAAATAAAAATAGATTTTAATTCTAAAATAAAAAGGGGAAATTTTAAAGTTGTATTCATAGATGCTAACAATAACATAACAAAAATTTTAGAAGGCACTCTTGAGGGAAGCGTAGATTTAGATGTTGTAAAGGGAAAAGGTAGGATAAAGTTTGTAGGTAGGGATGCAGCAGGAGAGATTAGCTTAAAACTTTATCCAGCAGATGATGTAGAAATAATAAAAAATGGCGATTGATTTATTTTAGATAAAATTTTAATTGAATACTTTGATTGTTAGGAGTTGGAAAATATGAAAAACAAAAAAATCAAATTTGCATTAATTTTATTGTCATTATTGTGTTTTTTAAACTTTAACTTAGCCTTTGCACAAAATAATAACAATTCACAGGAACAAAATGAAGTAGTTGAAATTACAATATCTGCAGCAGGTGATTGCACATTAGGTTCAGATTTAAGTAGAGGATATAAAAATTCTTTTATGGAGGAATTTTATAAGCAAAATAAAAACTATGGATACTTCTTTAAAAATGTAAAGCATATTTTTGAAAAGGACGATTTAACAATAGTAAATCTTGAGGGGACTTTAACTAATGCAACAAAAATGGCAGAAAAGGATTATAGATTTAAGGGACTGCCAGAGTTTACAAACATATTAAAACAAGGCAACATCGAAGCAGTAAACCTTGCCAACAATCATACATACGATTATTTAGTAAAAGGCTATAAAGATACTGTGTATTATTTAGAAAAGAGTGGAATAAAATACTTTGGAAGAGAAAATAGAACAATAGTTGAGGTAAAGGGAATTAAGCTTGGACTTTTAGGATATAGTGGTAGAATAGACTCAAAAGCATTAAGAAATACAATAAAAAACGATATAAAATATTTAAAATCAAAGGGAGCAAGCGTTGTTATAGTGAATTTCCACTGGGGAGAAGAGAAAAATTACTATGCAAATGAAACACAAAAGAGTTTGGGAAGATTTACAATAGATTGTGGAGCAGACTTGGTGTTAGGACATCATCCACACGTAATTCAAGGAATAGAGGAGTATAAGGGTAAAAAAATAATATATAGTTTGGGAAACTTCTGTTTTGGAGGAAACAAAAATCCCTTTGATAAAGATACATTTATATACCAACAAACCTTCAAATTTAAAGAAGGCAAACTTGTTGATAGTAAATCCTATAAAATAATACCTTGCTCTGTATCATCCGTAAAATATAGAAATAACTATCAACCAACTCCATTAACCGGCAAGGATGCACAAAGAGTTTTAGACCGTATAAAGATGTACAGTAAATAAAAATATAAGTTACTAAGGCTCTATGAAGTAATTCATAGAGCCTTAGTTTACCCAAATATTTTCTTCTCCTGCTCTAATATATACTGATTTGTATAAAGCCTGTAATAGTATCCCCTCTTTTTCATAAGCTCTCTGTGGCTTCCATCTTCAATAATCTTTCCATTCTTTATCACAAGTATCCTATCTGCAGATTTTATTGTAGAGAGTCTGTGGGCAATTATAAAGCTTGTTCTTCCCTTTAAAACCTTTGAAATTGCCTGCTGTATCATATGTTCTGTTTCAGTGTCTACAGAGGAGGTTGCCTCATCTAATATAAATATGCTTGGGTTTGCAACAATAGCCCTTGCAATTGATATAAGTTGTCTTTGTCCAACAGATAGTTTAGAACCCCCTTCACCAACCTCTGTATCATAACCCTTTTCAAGTGACATAATAAATTCGTGGGCATTGGCAAGCTTTGCCGCCTCAATAATCTCCTCAAAACTTGCATTTAAATTACCATACTGAATGTTTTCCTTTATTGTACCACTAAAAAGATGCGGTGTTTGAAGTACATATCCAAGGCTTGAATGAAGTTTTGACAGAGGTATAGACTTATAGTCCATTCCATCTATATAAATACTTCCTCTTGTTGGTTCATAGAACCTACACAAAAGATTAACAATTGTACTTTTTCCAGATCCTGTTTCGCCAACAAGTGCAATACTTTGACCTGCCTTTACCTTAAGGTTGAAATTCTCAAGTACATCCTCTCCATCCTTATATGAAAATGAAACATTTCTAAACTCAATATCTCCATTTATCTTATTTATTTTTGAAGGCCCTTCATAGTCTCTAATTTCAACCTCAGTATCAATTAAAGATATAACTCTTTCTGCAGCAGTTTGTGCAGAAATAAATTCTGCCATAACCCTTGCAAGTTCTCTAACTGGATCGAAAAACTGAATAGAGTAGGATATAAATGCAGCAAGGGTACCAAAGCTTATAGTATTTAGCATTACGCTCCTTCCTCCAAAGTTTAGAGCAAGGGCAGTACCGATGCTTCCGAGAGTCATAACAAGGGGCATATAGATTGAGGATAAAATAGCAGCTCTAACCGATGATGAGAACATACTCTTTGTCAAACCCTTAAACTCATCTATATTTTTATCCTCAATATTTAGTGTTTTTGAGGTCTTTGCTCCCATTATGCCTTCATTAAATGCACCTGTTATCTGTGAATTTATTCTTCTCACCTTTCTGTATTCAAACAAAATCTTTTTCTGAAAATAGATGCTCAAAACTGCAAGAAGGGGTACAACGCTTAAGGTTATAAGAGCAAGCCTTGCATTTAGAATAAACATATATACAACAATGGAACCCATAATTGCAATACCCCAAATAAAATCAACAATGCCCCAAGCCAAAGTGTCTCCAATTCTTGCAACATCAGATGTTAATCTTGCCATAATCCAGCCAACGGGTGTTTTGTCGTAGTAGGAGAAGGAGAGCCTTTGAAGCTTGTTGAAGGCACTTTTCCTGATATCATAGCAGAGCCCCATATCAATCTTCCCAGCAAGTGCAATAAGCCACCACACATTAAACACCTGAACTGCAATAAGCGTTAAATAGATTAATATAAATTTGTAGAAACCATCAAGTGAGTTGTTTTTAACAAAATTATCGATAGCATATTTATTTAATATTGGAAAGGTTGCATCTATGACTCCAACCCCAATCATAACAATAATTAAAAAGCATACGGAATTTCTATACTTCTTTAAAAAATCAAAGAGTCTCTTCCACAGATGCAAATCAAAATTCTTTTTAAACTCCTGTTCTCTAATCTCCATAAAATCACCACCTTATTCCTCATCAAGCTGACTTTGAATATCCCACAGCCTCCTGTAGAAGCCACCTTTTTTTATAAGTTCGTCGTGGCTTCCCATTTCAACAATTGTCCCCTTATCAAGTATAATTATCCTGTCGCATTCGTGGGCAGTTGTAAGCCTGTGGGTTATTATGATTGTTGTGGTATCTTTGCTCCTCTCTTTAAGTCGATTTCTTATATGTTGTTCAGTTTCTGTATCAACTGCACTTAAGGAATCATCAAATATTAGTACCTTATAGTCCTTTATAACGCATCTTGCGATTGCAACCCTCTGTTTTTGACCTCCAGATAATGTAACACCCTTTTCACCAATTTGTGTTTCATATCCCTTTTCAAAGGATAAGATTGTATCGTGTATATCAGCAATTTTGCTTGCTTCAAATATCCTTTCATCCTCTACATTTTTTGTTGAAATTGCTATGTTTTCCTTTAAAGTTTTTGAAAAGAGAAAGCAGTCCTGTGACACAAGTCCAATATTCTGCCTTAGGTAGTTTTTGTTTATATTTTTAAGTTCAACACCGTCAAGTTCAATGGAACCTCTATTATAATCATAAAGTCCAAGTAATAGATATGCTAAGGTGGACTTACCAGAACCCGTAGGCCCAATTATTGCAATCGTCTCACCTTTTTTTATACTAAATGTAATGTCCTTTAAAACATCCTTACCATCCCTGTAGGAGAAGTATAAATTTTTAAATTCAATATTTCCCTCAATATTTGGTGTTAATCCAGTATTAGAATCCTCAACAGGTTCCTTTAAAATCTCGTTTATACGCGCAATTGCAACAAAGCTCTTACCCATATCAGATAATATTCTTCCAAGCTGCCTTATTGGCCAAAGAAGCATACCTATGTAGCTTATAAATATTATAAGTGTTCCAAGTGTTATAGCTCCCTTTGATGCAAGATAAACACCATACACTACAACCAAGAAGGTTTGAAGTATACACATAGCATCAGATGAAGACCAAAAGTAGGCAAAGGTCCTCATAAGTTTTAAAAGAAGATCCCTATACGTCCTATTTTTTTCTTCAAACTTTTCAATTTCAAACTCTTCACGATTAAAGGCCTTAACAACCCTAACACCTGTTAAATTCTCCTGAAGTACTGCAGACATTTCGCCTTCTGCCTCATCGCAGAGTTGAAACTGCTTTTTTACCTTCTTAAAGAATATATAGGAGGCAGCAAATATAAAGGGAATAAGTGATATTGAAATTAAGGCATATGCAGCATTGTAGTAAAACATAATAGAGAGTATAAATAAAACCATAAAAACGGTTCTTCCTATTTCAACAAACTGTACAGCCAAAAAGCTCTTTATTGTTTCAACGTCTGATGTACATCTTTGAATTAAGTCTCCGGTTTTTGCCTCAACGTGAAAATTGTAGTAAACCCTTTGAAGGTGGCTGTAGAGGCTGTCCCTTAAATTTTTTGCTGTAGCCTCTGCAGCCTCACTTGCCCATTTCCCCTTTATATACATAAAAAGTCCATTAAGTGCTGTGATTAAAACTATAAGTAGGGCAACAATATAAAGATGTTCTCTTAAATAATCCCTTCCTCCAAGAAGGTTAAAAAAAGATAGTATAATCCGACCTTCAATTTTTTTATCTCCTATAATAGAATCAATGCTTGTTTTAATAATGATGGGTATGATTACCGACAAAAAGGATGAAATTATGATGGATATACTTGCAAAGATGTATTTTAACCTATATCCCTTCATAAATTTAAAAAACATATTATCACCTCCAACTACAAATAAAAAAGGCCATAGGTACAAAACCTATGACCGGATTTACAAAAGGGTAAAAGCTCAATTGGACGCATTAAGGTTAGGCTGTACCAAATGTATAAAAATATTCAATTTGTTTGATAAAAATATTCTTATAGTCATCAGTACAACCTCCCTTCCTTAAATTTGATTTTGGATAAATTTACATTTCAAAATTAACTATAACATAGTTTAAATAACAAATCAAGAAAATTTTGAAAATAAGCCCATAAAAATTGCCATCCGCCCTTTATTGCTTATCTAAAAACGAACTTATGTTCGCATAATTTTGCTTTTATTGCAGATAATAGTTTTGTGGAGGTAATACTTCCATAAAAATACACTATAGAAAAGAGGGGTGTATATGGATTATAATAAAATTGAGGATGCAGTAATGAAAAATGCCCTTAATTTATTTGCCCAAAGTGCAGTAAAATTTTTTGGGATAGACAAAAAAATAATAGCTCCAGCAAACACAGAAATTAAAAATATTGAGATTAACACAAATTATACTGATTACATTTTTTATGCTGATGATGGAAGCTATATTCATTTTGAGTTTCAAACAACAAATAAAGAAAGTGATTTAAGAAGATTTTTGTTCTATGATGCATCCTTTGTGTATAAAGAAAATAGAAAAATAGAAACAATAGTTATTTATTCATCTGATATAAAAGATGTAAAGTCAGAGTTGAATATGGGGAGCATTAAATATTCTATAAAGACATTTTATATGAGTAGTTTAGATGGTGATAGTATATTTGAAAATATAAAACGAAAAATAGAACAGGGAGATAATCTTGATGATGTAGATATACTAAAACTAACTTTTATCCCTTTGATGAGTAGTAAAATAGATAAGGCACAAAGGGCTGTAAACTGTATAAAGGCAGCAGCTCAAATTAAAAGTAACGAAAATAAAATTCAGTGTATTAGTATGTTATTTGCACTGCTTAACAAGTTTGGTAATGATGAAATTAAAAAGAGTATATGGGAGGTGTTTGAGATGACAGATATAGGAAGAATGATTTTTGAAGATGGTATAAAAAAGGGAAGAGAAGAGGGATTAAAGGAAGGATTAAAGGAAGGGAAGATAGAAACCATACTTAAATTACTTGTAAAAAAGTTTGGTAAAATACCAGAGGAATATAAAGGAAAATTAAGGAATTTGCCTTTAGAGATAATAGATATAATCTTAATTGAAATAATTGATATGAAGGATATAAAGGAATTAGAGAAATATCTTGAATAAGAAAACAAAAGGTGTTTACCACCTTTTGTTTTCTTATTTTTAATTTTATTAAAACAGGGAAAAATAAGTTTAAAAATGTGAGGGAGTGATTAAAATGAATAGATTGATAAATGAAAAATCCCCATATCTTCTACAGCACGCCCACAACCCTGTTGATTGGTATCCCTGGGGACAAGAGGCCTTCAGGGTGGCAAAAGAAAAAGATAAGCCAATATTTTTAAGCATAGGTTACAGCACCTGCCACTGGTGCCACGTGATGGAGAGGGAGAGCTTTGAGGATGAAGAGGTTGCAAAGCTTCTAAATGACACCTTTATCTGCATAAAGGTTGATAGAGAAGAGAGACCAGATATAGACAGCATATATATGATGTACTGTCAAATGATGACAGGGCACGGAGGCTGGCCATTAACTATAATTATGACGCCAGATAAAAAACCCTTCTTTTCAGCTACATATATACCAAAGGAAACAATGTATAATAGAATAGGAATTAAGGATTTAATAAAGAGGATAGATGAACTTTGGAAAAATGACAGGGAAAAACTCTTAGACTCATCAGAGAAACTCTATAGAGAGCTTGCAAAACTAAACGAAGAAGATAAAAAAGGAGAAATAACAAAGGAGGATGTATTGGAGGCTGTATATGAGTTTGAAGTCATATTTGACAGGCTCTATGGAGGGTTTAACAAAAGACCAAAGTTTCCAATCCCCCACAACCTACTTTTTTTAATGAATATATATGCCGAAAAAAAGGATGATGACATAAAAGAGATGGTAACCAAAACATTAGATGGAATGATGATGGGTGGAATTTATGACCACGTTGGTTATGGGTTCCACAGATATTCAACCGATAGAGAGTGGAAGCTTCCCCACTTTGAAAAAATGCTCTACGACCAAGCACTACTTATTTTAGCCTACACCGAAGCCTACAGAGTCTTTGGAGAGGAAAGGTATAAGGATGTAGCAAAAAATGTAATAGAATATGTAAAAAGAGATTTAACCTCAAGGGAGGGGGCCTTCTATTCTGCAGAGGATGCAGATAGTGAAGGAGTGGAAGGAAAGTTTTATACCTTTACATATGATGAATTAAGAAACATATTATCTGAAGACGAGTTTGAAATTGTAAAGAGGGTATATAACATAAAGCAAGAGGGAAACTTTGAAGATGAGGCAACAGGCGAAAAAACAGGACAAAACATCCTATATAAAGTAAAGCATTTTGAGGAATATAAAGATAGACTACAGCAAATTAGAAACAAAATATTTAAATTTAGGGAAAACAAAATAAGGCCCCTAAGGGATGAAAAGATATTAACCGACTGGAATGGGCTTATGATTGCAGCCCTTTCAAAGGCAGGCTTTGTTTTTAATAATGCTGAATACATTGATATGGCAAAAAAAGCAGCAGATTTTATACTGTCCCTTTCAAAGAAAGGGCTAAAGCATAGGTATAAAGATGGAGAATATACCTATGAACCACTTATAGACGATTATGCCTTTTTTAGCTTTGGCCTTTTAGAACTTTATTTAGCAACCTTTGAAACAATATATTTAAAAGAGGCAGTAGGTTTAGTTGAAAAGATGATTGAGAAATTATGGGACAAAGAAAAGGGAGCCTTCTTTTATGCAGAAAAGTCTTCTGATTTAATACTAAGAAGCAAAGAAATATACGATGGTGCAGTTCCATCTGGAAACTCTGTTGCAGCATATGTTTTATATCTTCTCTATAGAATAACAGGTGATATAAAATACCTAAACTTAGCAAAAGAGACTCTAAACAGTTTTGCAAGGGAGATAAAGGCAATTAAATCTGCCCACAGCTTCTCACTATATGTACAGGATCTAATCCTTTCAGAGCCTATAGATATTGTGATTGCAGCAGAAGATAAAATTGAAATAGACAAGTTTTTAGAGACTTTAAGAAAAAAATATATTAAAAACGCAATAATAATTGCAAAAAACAGTAGGGAGGCAGATGAGCTAATACCTCATATAAAAGATATAGAAATAAATAAAGAGCCTAAGGCCTATGTGTGCAAAAACTTTGCCTGTGGAGTACCACAAAATTTAACCGAATTTCTTAAATATATAGGTTAAATTTATCCTAAACTATGATATAATATATATAGGAAGGATGTGGAGGTGAAAGTATGTTAGTAAATACTAAAAATTTAGTATCGATTTCAGAAGCTAATCAAAACTTTTCAAGGATAGCAAAAATGGTTGAAAGGGATAAATCAGTCATAATATTAAAAAATAATAAACCAAAATATATTTTATTAGATTACGAAGAGTTTAATAAAGAATCAATGAGTGAAGAAGAAAAATTAGAAGATATAGCAAACAAAATTCTTATGCAAAATTTAGATGCTTTTAGGGAGTTAGCTAAATGAAATATATAGGAATACCATTTATACTAAAAATGTATCAAAAAATGATTGAAAAAACAGGTGGAACTTATGGATTAAGAAGTATAGAACTTCTTGAATCTGCTATAGAAAACTCAAAAATGACTTTTGAAGGAATAGAGCTATATCCCTCCATTGAAGAGAAATGTGCAAATATATGCTTTTCAATAATTAACAATCATCCTTTTATAGATGGAAACAAAAGAATGGGAATCTATATTATGCTTGTATTATTAGAATACAATAATATACACATAAAATATAAACAAGAGGAACTTATTAAATTAGGTTTAGATATAGCTTGTGGTAATTTTAATTCAAGGGATATATTGAATTGGATAAATACACATAAAATTTAGCCTCAGTTAGTATATAACTGAGGCCTTTTAAATGATATCTTGGAAGGTATATGCCTTGTTTATTGGCCTTTTTACATCCCAAGTACACTTTAATCCCTTTGGAAATGTAACCAGCATTCCTTCATTTATAGTTACAGTTTCAAGAGGAGTTGTAACTATAACCTCTCCTTCAAAAATATAGCAGGTTTCAGTTTCATCATACTCCCAGTCGAATTTAGAAACACCGCAGCTCCATCTTCCCCAATTGTCAATTCCAAGCTTTTTAGCCTCCTCAAGGGACATCTGTTTTACCTTAATCTTTTCCATAAAAAATACCTCCTTTTTAAGTTTTAATAATATAAAGTTTATATTCAGGCTGTTTAAAAAAGTTATACCCTCGCGATGCCATCGTCCTGATTTTGCATATACAAATTATACCACATAATTAAAAAACGACAAAATATATAAAAAGATAATAATTAAATGGAATATACTGTATATATGTATAAAAAATAAAATTCATATACTCTAAAATTGGAGTATGATGTTGAAAAAATATTTTATTTCCTTATCAAATTTCAACAAAAATTAAAGAGGGTGGGTGCTAAAATATAATAGAAAATAGAACTAAGGGGGATAAATATGAAAGACGTTGTTGAAATAGCAAGCTGTAGAACTATATTAGACGACAACAGAAGCTATATTTACAGGTACTATATGGTTAAAAATTGTAAAAAATTCAATATAAGGGATAATGAACTGGAGATAAAATGCTATGGTATTGAGGTAGTTAGGGAGGATTATGATAAAAACAAGATAGTTGCGACAGAAAGGGAGAGAATTGACTTTGTAAGTACAGATAGAACAAAGGTAATAAAGCTTTTAATTGAACTTCAAAGGAATGAAGTTTCACCTGTTCACCTCCTTGAGGTGGTTGGAGAATACGTTGATGAATGGACAAGCGACTTTGACAATGAAATTTCAAAGCTTGAGGCAAAATTAGTATTTGCGTAAGAATGTTCTAAACAAAATTTTAAGTAGTATTTTTGGGGATTGGTACAGTCGTTTAGTAGTTGAGGTAAAAAAGTTACCTTTTCTATTAAGTTAGCATTTTATAAAGTTGTGGGTAGTTCATTAAGTTTTATAGAATAAACTTTGTTGACTTAAGGTGAGTTTGTGCTAATCTATAAATAAGTAAACAAGGTGTTATTACCTCTTGTTTACTTATTTAAAATTAAAATTTATAAAGGTGATTTGATGATAAAGGGTATAGGAACAGATATAATTGAGATTAGCAGAATAAAAAAGGCAGTAGAAAAAAAGGGCTTTTTAGAAAGGGTTTACACCAAAAAGGAACTTGAATATATAAAAACTAAACCAACAGAAAGTGCCGCAGGATATTTTGCAGCAAAGGAGGCAGTATCTAAGGCACTTGGAACTGGAATAAAGGGATTTTCCTTTAGGGATATTGAAATACTAAAAAGGGATGGAGCACCCTATGTTGTTCTACATAGAGGTGCTAAAAAAATTGCAGAGGAAAAGGATATAAAAAACATACAGCTTTCAATTTCCCACTGCAGAGAATATGCAGTGGCATATGTGGTAATGGAGGGGTAGAATGAAGGTATCAAAGGCTCAAAATATGAGAAATATTGATAGAAGGGCTATGGAAAAGTATAAAATTCCTGGAATAGTGCTTATGGAAAATGCAGCCTGGGCCCTTTTTAAAAGAATAAAGGAGAAGGAAGTAAAAAGAGTTGTAGTTGTGTGCGGAGTTGGAAACAATGGAGGAGACGGGTTTGCCCTATCAAGACTTCTTATGATAAACGGTTATGATGTCAGCGTATACCTATTTGGAGATGAAGATAAAATAAAGGGCGATGCAAGAATAAACTATGAAATACTTCTTAATATGGGAGTTTTAATAAAAAAAGAATTAGAGGACTTAAAACAGGAATTAAAGTGCTCTGATGTTGCAGTTGATGCTCTATTTGGTACAGGCCTTGATAGGGAGGTTGAGGGGATATATAAAGAGGTAATCGAGGCTATTAACCTCTTATCAAGATACATAATATCTGTAGATATTCCATCAGGAATAAACTCAGATACAGGCCTTAAGATGGGGAGTGCTGTCTTTGCAAATGAGACAGTAACCTTTGGAACAGCAAAACTTGGCCTTCTTATTAACGATGGAAGAGAACATAGTGGAACTATTTATATAGACAACATTTCAATCCCAAAGGCCTGCGTTGATGAAGAGGGACTAAAAATTATAACAAACTATAGTGAGTTTCCCAAAAGCCTTTTAAAAAAAAGACATTTTGACGTAAATAAAGGAAGCTGTGGAAAGGTTGCAGTAATTGGTGGCTGTTTTAATATGTCGGGGGCAGTAACCCTAAGCCTTAAAGCAGCCTTAAGAACAGGAAGCGGACTTGTAACAGGAGTCGTTCAGAGAAGTATTGTTGATAGAATTGCTTCTTTCTTACCAGAGGCAACCTATAGAATTTGCAACGAGAAGGACGGATATCTTCTTTTTACAACAAGAGAACTTGATGAAATAATGCAGAGCTACGATGCTGTTGCAGTGGGTGTTGGAATAGGAAGGAGCAACCATATTACATCCGTAATCTCATATCTACTTGAAAAGTCAACAAAACCATTAATAATAGATGCAGATGGACTAAATATGCTCTGCAGCATAAAGGCGAGGCTTAAAACAAAAAAATGTCAGGTTGTTTTAACTCCCCATCCTGGTGAGTTTTCAAGACTTACAGGACTTGAGATAGATTATATAAACAAAAATAGGGTGGATGTTGCTGTAAACTTTGCAAAGGAATATGGATGCATACTTCTTTTAAAGGGTGCAAGCACGGTAGTTACAGATGGAGATAGGGTGTATATAAACACCACAGGAAACCCAGGGATGGCAACGGGAGGCTCTGGTGATGTTTTAACGGGAGTAATTCTATCCTTGATAGGTCAAGGCTATACACCCTATGATGCAGCCCTCCTTGGTGCATATCTTCACGGATGTGCTGGAGATTTTGCATATAAAAAGTATGGAAATGGATTAGTCGCCAGTGATATAATAGAATATATAGGACAGGCTATGCTATAGTAATAAATCACCTACAAAAAGAATATTTATAATTGTAGTATTTTTGTAGGTGATTTTTTATGAAAAGACAAATCTCTATTATTTTAATCACAATATTCACAATATTCATAATTTCCTGTAAAATAACCAAAAAGGACAAAAGTGTTGAGGACTTTATATTAACACTAAATTCATATAAATCTGAAGTAGAAATAGAAATCTACGGTAACAAAGGCACATCAAAGTATAGACAGCTTCAGATATATAAATCCCCAGACAAGGTTAGAATTGAGACATTAGAGCCAGAATTTTTAAAGGGAAAAGTAATGATTTTTAATAATGGAAGGTTTGAGATATATCATCCCTTGATAAACCAAAAGTATGAAGGAGATATAAAGGTAGAGCCAACCTTTATACACCTTGGTATTATTCAAACAAGTTTGATAAAAAATAAAGAATATACAACAACCTATACTATATTAGATGGTATAGAAACAATTAAACTTAGGTTAAAGTTAGAGGGTGATAACATATACAAAAATGAGGCCGTAGTTTATTTTACCAAGAAGGATATTAGACCACTTTACTTTGAAATTTACGACAACAGTGGCACTTTACGATACAGGGCAAAGTTTATAAACTTTGAATGTAACAAAGATATAAAGGATGATGTTTTTACTATCGGTTTAAATTGAAGGGGGAATAATGATGTTAAGGCCCTATTATGCAGAAATTAATCTTGATAGTATAAGAAATAATATAAAAGAAGTAAAAAGGGTTGTTAAGGATAGAAGGGTAATTGGAGTTATAAAGGCAGATGCCTATGGACACGGAGCAGTTGAGGTTGCAAAGGTTTTAAAGGAGGAGGGTGTTGATTTTTTTGCAGTTGCCATAATAACAGAGGCATTAGAGTTAAGGGATGCAAAAATACAGGAGGATATACTTGTTTTAGGCTATACACCAGAGGAATATTTTGAAACTGCAGTAGAAAACAACATAACCCTTACAATATATGATGTTAATTTAGCAGAAAAACTTAATTTAGTTGCACAAAAAATGAATAAAAGAGCAAAGGTGCACATAAAAATAGATACTGGTATGGGAAGATTAGGCTTTTTGGTAGGTGAAGAGGCAAAAAGGGATATAAAAAGAATATGTGCCCTTGATAATATTTATGTTGAGGGTATATATTCACATTTTGCTTGTGCAGACCTTAAGGATAAAACCTATTCAAAAATTCAGCTTGAAAAGTTTAAATGGATGATTTATGAGATGGAAAAGGAAGGAATAAGCTTTAAGATTAAACATATGGCAAACAGTGCAGCAATAATAGATTTAGAAGAGAGCTACTTTGATGCAGTTCGCCCAGGAATAATGCTCTATGGCTATTATCCCTCCGATGAGGTTGATAAGACAAGGGCAAACCTAATACCTGCAATGAGCCTTAAGGCAAAGGTTGCAATGGTAAAAAAAGTAGACAAGGGTACCTCAATTAGCTATGGACGACAGTATATTGCAGAGAGTGAAAGACTAATTGCAACACTTCCCTTTGGTTATGCAGACGGCTTTTCAAGGATACTGTCAGGAAACGCAAAGGTTTTAATAAAGGGAAGAGAAGTTGAGGTTGTAGGAAGAATATGTATGGACCAATGTATGGCTGATGTAACAGAGGTTGAGGATGTAAAGATAGGCGATGAAGTTGTTGTGATGGGAAAATCAGGTGACAAAATTATAACAGCAGATACAATAGCACAAAGGCTTGGAACCATAAGTTACGAAGTTCTTTGTATGGTATCAAAACGCGTCCCAAGGATATACAAAAGTGCCACCAAGAGCTCCGAAAAAATGATACCTTAAAAATTGTCACCACTATATATAGTGAATAAAAGATAATATGCGCAACTATATATAGTATGTTTTTAAAAATAATTTGATTTTTTCGGAGGTCTCCCACCCAGGTGAAATGTGACATTTCCCAAAAAGCGGAACACCCTGATACTAAGTAATTTTAATAAGCTACAAAAGTAATCTATGTGTGTGTTGTGATAAATGCCACGTAATAAAATGAAAAATTCAAAAACCAAAAAATAGCAATATAGAGTATGTAACATCTTGTGGATAAAATTGTTAAACAGTAAGTTTACCTACAAATAGCTACTTTATAAAGTTGGAGTAGTTTTGTAATAAAGTTATCGATGGGAAATATGGTTTTCACATATTATATTATTGCTTAAATTGGGAATAATGATAAAGAGGAATAATGGTTGCAAATAAAGTAAGTTAAGTGCTATAATAAAAGCATTAGAGCCTCGCCTACATAGGTAAATTTAGGGGGTATGATGATGAAAAATAAAAAAATAACAGTGAGCCTCCCCGAGAGCTTACTCGATGAATTTGATAAATTTATAGAATGTGAAAATGGTAAAAATAGAAGTCAATTTATTAAGGAAGCTGTAATATTATATATTAAGGAACATAAAAAGAAAAACATTAGGGAACTTATGAAGAAGGGCTATCAGGAGATGGGTAGCATTAACCTTGAAATTGCAGAATGTGGAATGGACTGCGATTTAAAGGAACTTGCCAAATATGAAGCAGAGCTTGCGGAGAGTGATATATTAGATGGTTCAGGTGGTGAAAAGAGGAGATATATTCTATGCTGATTTAAGCCCTGTCATAGGTTCTGAACAAGGAGGAGTAAGACCTGTACTTATTATACAAAACGATGTAGGTAATAGGTACAGCCCTACAGTAATTGTTGCGGCCATAACCTCACAGATAAACAAAGCAAAACTCCCAACCCACGTTGAGATTTGCTGTGAAGATTATGGACTAACAAAGGATTCTGTTATCCTGCTTGAACAGGTTAGAACAATAGACAAAAAAAGGCTCAAGGAAAAGATAGGACATATAAATGATGAACTAATGAAAAAGGTAGACGATGCATTACTTATAAGTTTAGGACTCATTGACTTTTAGTGCCACCAAGAGCTCCGAAAAAATGATACCTTAAAAATCGCCACCACTATATATAGTATATAAAAGATAATATGTGCAACTATATATAGTATGTTTTTAAAAATAATTTGATTTTTTCGGAGGTCTCCCACCCAGGTGAATTAGGTGAATTGTGACATTTTCCTTTTTATGCAAATAAAGCATAGAAGCATATGCAGAGAAGATAATTAAAAAGTATATTTTTTTTAAAGTGCCAACCTTCTGGTTGGCACTTTTATCTATTTTTTAGCTTTATGACAAAATAGTGTAACAACAAAAACATAAGTTTATGTAAAAAACAAGTAAATTTTTATGAAAATAGAAGGAATTCTTAAAAATGTTTAGAATAGAATTATTTAGGAACATTATTTGTATGCGTTGAAGGTACATAAAACTTTTAACAAAAAAATTTTAATGGGGGGGTATCAATGATTTCAAAACAAAAATTATTCAAAAAACTGACAGCTTGGTTTATTAGCTTTCTAATGCTTTTTAACATTTTAGGCCTAAACATCCAAGGTTCAGCAGCCCAGACAGAAATTGTTGCAGCGTGGGATTATACATCTACTCCAACAACTTATCCAATACCTGCAACAAGTGGTGTACTTAAGGATACTGCTTTTTTAAGCCATTTTAGAAGTGACAATATAATTCCAAACTACAGTTCAGGCAGTTTATCCATAAATGGATGGGACAACGGTGCAAACACAAAATATTGGCAAATTCAACTTTCAACCAAGGGTTATGAAAACTTAACTTTATCAGCAAAAACACGTTCATCTTCAACAGGTCCTAAAAATTTTAAAGTAATATACAGCATTGACAATGGAGCTACCTGGAATGACGTCCCAAATAGTGATTATGCAATAACAGGCACTACTTTATCATATTATATGCCAACCTTATCATTACCAAAGGATGCATCCAATGTTGAAAACCTTATAATAAGATTTATAATGACAAGCAACGCCACAAGTTCATCAACAACAGTAACAGAGGTTGCTCCAACTGGTACAAGTAACATAAACAATATTGTAGTTTCAGGTACTTTAGTAGTTGACGAGGAAACAGTTGCACCTGTAACAGCAACTCCAGAGAGCGGTTCAGAAGTAGCATTAAATTCAAAGGTTGCCCTTTCTTGTGAAACAGAAGGTGCAACAATAATGTATTCAATAAATGATGGCGAATTTGTTCAATATGATAGAGAAAATAAAATTACATTAACACAACTTCCAGCAACAATAAAGGCATATGCAGTTAAAGAAGGAATGAAAAACAGTATAATATCAACCTTCACATACACACAAGGTAAAGTAGCAACAGTTACAGCAAGTCCAAATGGAGGAGCAGTGCTTCCCTTCAAGAAAGTAACACTATCTTGTGAAACTCCAAATTCTATAATTAAATACTCTTTAGATAATGGAGAAACTTGGAATACATATGAAGCTCCAATAACTTTAGCAAATCTTCCAGCAACAATAAAGGCATACGCAACAGCAGAAGGCCTATTGGACAGCTCAATTTCAACATTTAATTTCACAAAAAAGATAAATAGCGAATACAACATATACTTTGGACAAATACATTCACATACAACAAATTCTGATGGCCTTGGTTCATTAGATGACGCATATACTTATGCAAAAAACACTGCAAAGCTTGACTTTTTTGCAGTAACAGACCATTCCAATTCCTTTGACAATGCAAACATATCTTCAATGGCAGATGGATCAAAGAGTACAAAATGGCTAAATGGACATAGTGCTGCAGATAGATATACAGACAGTAATTTTGTTGGTATCTATGCCTTTGAAATGACTTGGTCAAACGGAACAGGCCATATAAATACCTTTAACACTCCAGGTTTTGAAACCCGTGACACAGCAAAATACAAATTGCCAGACGGATTAAAGCAGTATTACGATGTATTAAAGCTATTCCCTGATTCAATTTCACAGTTCAATCATCCAGGACCAACATTTGGCGATTTCAATGATTTTGCATACTATGATCCACAAATAGACAAACTCATAACATTAATTGAAGTAGGTAATGGAGAGGGACCAATAAGAAGCAGTGGATATTTCCCTTCATATGAATATTATACCCGTGCCCTTGATAAGGGATGGCATTTAGCTCCAACTAATAACCAAGACAATCATCTTGGAAACTGGGGAACTGCAAACACAGGAAGAACAGTTGTATTAGCAGACAGCCTAACAAGAGAAAATATATACGATGCAATGAGAAATATGAGGGTATATGCAACAGAAGACAACAATTTAAGGATAAAATACACATTAAATGGAGAAATAATGGGTACGATACTCGATACAAAACCAGAAAGTGTATATATAAAGGTTGATATAGAGGACCCAGATAATGAACCATTAGGTAAAATTTCAGTAATAGCAAATGGTGGAAAGATAGTAGCAACAAAAACTTTAACAACTAATAAAGATGTGGTTGAATTTAATCTTACACCTAACTATTCGTATTACTATATAAGAGTAGATCAAGTTGATAAAGACATAGCAGTTACAGCACCAGTTTGGATTGGAGAAGTTGATAAGGCAGGGATATCAAAAACAACAGCAAGCACAACACTACCTCTTAAGGGTGAGAGCTTTAAGATTACAACAAACTATTTCAACAACGAAAATGTTCCTATGGAAATTACAAGCTTAGTATATTCAATCAATGGTCAAGTAATAAACGAAGCACCACAATTAGAAACAGTTAACCCATTATCAACAGGTTCATATTCCTTTGACTATACACCAGCTTCTGCAGGAAAGTTTAATATTGATGTAAAAATGACAGCAAAGATAAATGGAGTGGAAAAGATTTTTACAGATGTATTAAAAATAGAGGTGGCAGACCCTGCAATAACGACTAAGATTGTGGTAGATGCAACCCACTATAATGACTATGTATATGGTTATTATGCAAACAACATAAATAACTTTATAACTATAGCAAATAGCAGAAAAATTGCTGTTAATGTAGAGAAAAATAAGCTTACAGATGAAGTTTTAAAGGATGCTCAGCTCTTAGTAGTAACAGCACCTGCAAAGAAGGCAGGAACTGTAAATGGTATACCATATCAACCACAAAGCTTTAGTGATGAAGACCTTCAGGTTATAAAAAGATTTGTTGACAAAGGAGGAAACCTAATAATCTGTGGTATTGCTGACTATCAGGATGGAACAGGTGAATATCAAACATCAACTCAAATGAACAGATTGCTTGAAGCAATAGGTGCAACTACAAGATTTAACAATGATGAAGTAGTTGATGATGTAAATAAAGTAAATAATCAAAACTATAGACTTGCATTTAATAATTATAATTTTGAATCACCTTATTTAAGCGGTGTATCTCCTGAACAAAAATACAGCTTCTACAGCGGATGTTCATTAAATATTGATAATGAAGCATTAGCAACAGGAAAAACAACTTGGCTTGTAAAGGGCTATGATACAACAAGGTCAATAGATTCTAATAAAAACCTTCCTGGCGTTTCGTTACCTCAGGGAAGCGTATATGCCCTTGCTGTAGAAAAGCTGCCAGGCGGCGGAAATATGTTTATTGGTGGAACAGTATTTATATCTGACTTTGAAATAAAGGTTCAGCTTGATAATTCAACACAGCTTCAAAACAGCAACTACAACATAACATTAAATATACTCGACTCCATAAAGAAGGTTATACCTGTAAGTAAAATAAATGCTGTTCGCTCAGGAAACAAAGGAGATGTATTCTGTGTAGAGGGTATTGTTACAGCAGGAAAGACTCCTGCAGACAACAGCTTCTTTGACACCTTATACATCCAAGACGAAACAGGAGGAATAAACCTATTCCCAATTTCAAGTTCAGATATAATGGTAGGACAAAGGGTAAGAGCAGTTGGAACTTTAGATGAATATCAAGGAGATTTAGAACTTAGGGTTATTGAATATGAAGTAACAGATACAAATATAAATCCAATAGAACCAACCCTACTATCGACAAAGGATGCAATGGATAGCAAAAATGGTGGACTTCTTGTAAAGGTCATAGGTACAGTTACAAGGATGGATGCACAAAACATTTATGTTGATGACGGTAGTGGTGAGGCACGTATATTTGTTGATGGATATATAGGTGATGGAAGTGGAGATGAATCAAAGAAGGGTAAATGGGATGAAAGAATTACTGTAGGCAGCAGGATAAGTGCAGTAGGATTAGCCTCCGTAGATCCAAATGGGCCAAGATTAAGGGTTAGAAATGTTAGCGAGATAGTATTTCTTGAACCAGCAAAAATTAGTGTAAGTGGAATAAGTCTAAATACAACAAGCAAGGTAATAAATATTGGAGAGAGCTTTAATTTAATTGCTGCAGTTGTGCCAAGCAATGCAACAAATAAAGATATAGTTTGGCAATCAAGCAACGAAAGTGTTGCAAAAGTAGATGCAAGTGGAAAGGTAACTGCAGTAGAAGTAGGATATGCTGTAATAACAGCAAAGACAGTAGATGGTGGATTTACAGCAAGCTGTAAAGTTTATGTAGGAATATCAGCACCAACAAACTTAAAAGCAGAATCAATTTCTCATAACAGTATAAAAATAAGTTGGAAACCAGTGCAAGGGGCAAGTGGATATGAAGTATACAGAGCAACATATAGTACAGGTATCTATCTATATATAGGTAGAACTACAAGTACAAGTTGTATTGATTCAAAGTTAGTTACAAACAAAACGTATTATTACAAAGTAAGGGCTTACAGGATAGTAGGAAAGATAAAAGTATACAGTGGTTTTTCAGAAGTAGTTAGTGTAAAACCAATACTTCCAATTCCAACACATTTAAAAGCAACACCAATTTCATTTAATAAGATAAAAATAAGCTGGAAACCAGTACAAGGAGCAAGTGGATATGAAATATATAGAGCAACATCAAGGATAGGAATATACTCATATTTAGAGAAAACATCAGGTACAGTATACATTAATTCAAGACTTGTAAGAAACAAAACATATTATTATAAAGTAAGGGCATACAAGATAGTAGGCAGAATAAAGGTTTATAGTGGTTATTCAGAAATAGTAAAGTGCCACCAAGAGCTCCGAAAAAATAGTGGCTTTTAATGACGTTTTTTATAAATATTCAACTTAATTTAATAAAATGCATAAAAAGTTATTAATGTAAAATGCGTAGCATTAAAAATATATTAATATTTGTTAATTCAATCTATATAGGGCTTTGTTTTTGAGCCCTATTTTTATTATTTCCTCATTTTAGGGCGTAGCAAAGCTAAGGGTGGCCTTTTGCTGCATAATTAAGTTGACCATCCTTACTATATTACACGCAGTG
>NZ_AXAA01000003.1:0-151299 GCF_000472625.1 Caloramator sp. ALD01 | reverse complement strand
TTGTAACCTCCATTGCAGTCTCTGATGCATAAAGCTTTGCCATTGAGGCATCCATACTATAGTTTTGTCCTGTTTGTTTTTTCCAAGCTGCCTTATACACTAAATTCTTTGCAGCCTCAACCTTAGTTGCCATCTCTGCGATGTAGAACTGAAGTCCCTGNAAGGTTGCAATTGGTTTTCCAAACTGCTTTCTCTCCTTCATATANTTTACAGCCTCATTTAGGGCACCCTCTGCAATACCAAGTGCCTGTGCTGCAATTCCTATTCTTCCTCCATCAAGGGTTGCCATTGCAATCTTAAAGCCCATTCCCTCTTTTCCAAGTAGATTTTCCTTCGGAACTTTGCAATCCTTAAAGATTAACTCTGCTGTTGAGGATGCACGTATTCCCATCTTCTCCTCAATTTTTCCTATTNAGAAGCCTTCAAANCCCTTTTCTACTATGAAGGCTGATATTCCCTTTGTTCCTTTACTTCTATCTGTCATTGCAAACACTATAAATATATCTGCATATCCNCCNTTTGTTATAAATACCTTACTTCCATTTAGTATGTAATAGTCTCCCTCAAGCCTTGCTGTTGTCTGCTGACTTGCCGCATCTGTTCCTGCNTTTGGTTCAGTTANTGCAAAGGCACCTAAGGNTTCTCCCTTTAAGAGCTTTGGAAGATATTTTGCCTTCTGCTCCTCTGTACCATAGGTGTATATTGGCCAGCAGCATAGGGATGTNTGGGCAGATAGAATAACCGATGTTGTGGCACAAGCCTTTGCAAGCTCCTCCACCGCCATTATGTAGGTTATAAAATCGCCTCCTGCACCTCCAACTTCCCTTTCAAAGGGAATTCCCATCATACCAAGCTTTGCCATCTTCTTCACTGATTCAATTGGAAATCTTTCAGTTTCATCAATCTCTGCTGCTATTGGTCTTACTTCATTTTCTACAAACTTTTCAAACATTTGTTTTGATAGCTGCTGTTCTCTTGTTAATGAAAAATCCATATAATCACCCCAAACTTGTTATAAAATTAACTTTCGTTATTTATTAAGCAATTTCTGTGCCAATTTTTTTGTTTAAAAATAGTTAAATGCTAAATATTGTTGTAAAAAAATAAGACAGGACATAAAAAATTTGTCCTGTCTTTGATACACTCTATATAGCCTCTTGGCATAATTTGTCCGATTTTCTGTACAGTTTGTAGCAAATCTTTATAAACTTGTCTACATTTAAGTACACTTTATTCTATAATCATAATATCATCAAACTTCGTCTTTCCAAGTGAACTTAATCTTACACCTGCAAGATGTTTATGGGCTGCAAATCCTGATTGAGGATGATATAAAAATACCCAAGGTGCATCATCTACTATTATCTCCTGTATCTTTTTATACATCTCTATTCTCTTTTCAGGATTTACTATTGTCTTTGCCCTTGCCATAAGTTCTAAAACTTCTTGATTTTCATAGCCTGTAAAATCTGTGAAATTTGCTGGGTTAAACAGAGGTTCTAAGTAGTTGTCTGCGTCACCTGTATCTGCAACCCAACCACTTATGAATATATGACACTTTGCAATACTCTCAGGCTTTAGGTACTTATCTGCAGAAACTTTATCAATTACACATTCAATTCCAACAGCCTTTAGATCTTCCTTCATATACTCTGCTATTCTTTCATTTGCAGAAGTACCATTTCCTTGTCTTATTTGTATAACTAACTTCTCCTTTATACCCTTTTTACTTAAAATCTCCCTTGCCTTTTGTGGACTGTATTCATAACCTCTTAGGTATTTGTTATCGATTATACTTGGTGGAAGTGGTCCCTTTGATTCAACAGCCATACCACCCATTACTTCATCTATTATTCTCTTCTTATTTATTGCATAGTTTAGTGCCCTTCTTACATCCTTATCCTTAACAAAGGCGGACGAACTTCTTAAATTTATTCCTGCATAGGTTGTTGTCATAACATTTTGTAGTTTTACAGTGTTACTTAGACCTGCCTCTTTAATCTTTTCAAGAGTATTTCTATCATCAACTGGAATGAAATCATATTCTCTATCTACAAACTTCTTAACAACATCATCATCTGCATAGGTTACTTCTATTCTATCTATATATGCACATCCTCCAAAATAGTCGTGGAAGGCTTCAAGAACACATCCATTTTCACTCACATTATTTATTTTGTATGGGCCACAGCCTGTAAATACTCCTCTTTCCACATCTTCTTTAGCAAGTATAGCACAACAGCTTTGAGCAAGGTTTAGTAAGAATCCTGTATAGGGCTTTTTTAGCTTTAGTGAAATACAATATTTATCTAATACCTTTATACCTGAAACCTCTCTTATTTTCCCTTGATTATATTCTGCTGCACCTTCTATATCAAATAAGAACCAAGAATTTGGTGAGTTTAGCTTTGGACTTAAAAGTCTTTCAAAGGAGTATTTTACATCCTGTGCTGTAACTTCTCTTCCATTGTGGAATTTAACTCCCTTCTTTAGATTGAAAATCCAAGTAAGGTTGTCCTCCTCAACATACCAACTCTTTGCAACACCAGGATATATCTCTACACCAAGTCCTGGAGTTAACAGTCCTGCGTGAACGTTAATAAATATCTTTGCACTTTGTTGGTCAAAGGCCATTGCAGGGTCTAGTGTTGATGGAGTTCCATTTATTGTTGTCTTTAAAACTCTATTTTCCTCTTCAACCTCATCTATCCTACTTAAAAGATTATCTGAAACATTTTTCAAATCGTTGGATACTTCAATTAATGATTCTATTGCATTTTTTGTATACTCTGTTGAAAGGGCTGCTGATTCAACCTTTGCCATAACCTTTTCAGAGGTTTTATTCATATCTTCTGTGGAGCTTATAACCTTTTCTAAGCTTTGAGTCTGTTCTTGTATTGCATTTTTTATTTCTATTGAGGTTCTTGCTGTTGTGTTTACAGCTTCTATTATATTATTGAATACCTCCATAGTATGGTTTGCCTTTTCAACGCCCTCTTTAACCTTAAGGTTACTCCTTTGAATTGCATCTATTGTTTGCTTTATGCTTGAATTTATTTCCTGTATAGTCTTTGAAATTGTATCTGCAGATTCCCTACTTCTCTCTGCAAGCTTTTTAACCTCTGTTGCAACAACTGCAAAACCACGTCCTGCCTCTCCTGCACGTGCTGCTTCTATTGAGGCATTAAGGGATAGTAGGTTTGTCTGTTCTGCTATATCCCTTATTATCTTTAACATATCATTTATATGTGATGCCTTTTCTTCAAGTGAAATAACTGCATCCTTTACGTAATTCATTGATGTTTCTATTTCATTCATTGCACCTATTGAAACCTCAACGGCACTATTGCCCATCTTTGCAGTCTCTAATGTTTGTGCTGCTATCTGTTCTGAATTTATTGTACTTGCATATACCTCCTCTGCAAGTGCAGTATACTGATTTATTTCGTGAACAAGATGCTCTATTGCATCCATCTGAACTTCTACATCCTTAGTTATTGTAGTTATAGAACTAATTAATGCCTGTGTAGTGTTTTTTGTTTCATCAAGCTTTGAAGTTATTCTGTCCACAATTGCCCTTTGGTTTTTCTTTAAAAGTGCAAGTTTTGCATCCCTTTTATTTGCTTTAACCTCAGGTACAAATTCATCCTTTGTTACTGCAATTTCTTGATTCTTTCGTTTAAAAAACATTAGAATACCCCCCACAGATTTGTTCTAACACTTAATTATCGTATGTTTTTAAAATTTCTTAACAACCAAATTAAAAATTTAACATAAAATATAATTAATTTAAATGTGTTTTATAAAAATAAATTATACATTAAAATTATACATAAGTAAACCAATTATTTCTTATTGAGGAATATAATAATATTGAGGTGAATATGCGTGGATATAAAAAAATTAAAGCTTTTGCTATCTAAACCTGAGGGACCCAAACTTGATTATAAAGAGGATATATCATTAAATACAGAAGGTGAAAAAAAGGAACTTGCAAGGGATGTATGTGCTATTGCCAATAGCTATGGTGGAAGAGGTTACATCATATATGGCATTGAAGATAAGACTAAAAGAATAGTTGGAATAAACAAGGATGATTTTAATGAAGAAAAAATACAGCAGATTATAAGTACAAGACTTGACCCTCCTGCAACAGTATCTGCAGAACTTGTAAACTATCACGGAAAATACCTTGGAATTATAACCATATATAATTCAAACAATAAGCCTCATCAACTTAAAGAAAATGGAGCATTTTATATAAGGCGAGGTTCAACAACGGATTTTATGCATAAGGAAGAGATTGCATATATGCTTCAAGAATATGGACTTATTCATATTGAACAAACTCCTGTTTTTAATGCTCAAATATCAGACTATGATTTTAAGCTTATAGAAAAATATTTTAATCTCTCTGGTCTTAACTATCAAAATGATGAAGTGCAGCTTATTTCATCGGGATTTTTATATCAAGATAGGGAAACTAAAAAAATATATCCAACCCTTGGTGGAATACTCCTTTTTTCCAAAAATCCTCAAATCTATTTTCCCCACACCTCTGTTTTAATAAAGGATTTCACATCTGGTTCGGATGCTAATATAAGGGTTTGCACAGGAAATATTTTAAGTCAACTTTATACCATAAGTGAAACTCTATCATCTATTAAGAAATATGATAATATGGATGTTATTAATTTTTGTATATCTAAAGCACTTATTGAAAGAAATTATCTTAACATAAATAGATGCATTGAAGTTTTAGTATATAAGGATAAAATAGAAATGATAATACCAGGGCTTTTAGATAAAAATAATTTTAGAAAACTTGAATTTAAGAATCTTTGGATGTATTTTAAACTTATGATTTTTGACGTTGATAAGAAATTTCTTTACCCGAACATAAAAAAACTAAAAAAGATTAAAGTATTCGAAGGCCCATCACAGGACATTACAAAGATAATAATAAGGTAAAAAAATACCTGTTCTATCGCCTAAATAGAACAGGTATTTTACAATTTCTCCTCTGTTATTTCCATTTTCTTTTCTCTCCTTATTTGCTTGTTTTCTTCATAAAATCGACAATTAGCTTGTCTACCAACTGGCTCTGCTTTAAAATATCTTCATAGGAATACTTATCACTCATTTCTATCATTTCATTTAACTTCTGCATTTCTTTATTTAGTACTTCTTTTGTAATCATTCTCTTCACCACGCTTTATTTTTATAATAGCAAAATCTTTAAAAAAATTTTGTATTATTTTGTCTAATTGTTGTGTAATATTTTGTAGAATACTGATTAATTTTTTGTAATATTTTTACTAAAAATAGGAAATAACCCAAAAGTTCATATTAAATTTTATTTATAGCCTAAATGATTAATCTTCCTAAAATCCTTCTCATATAAAAAGGACAGGTATTCTAATCGAATACCCGCCCTAACAATTAATTTTTTAATAAATCTATACACCCTTCAGCAATTAGTGGTTTTGAAAAAACATATCCTTGAACATAATCGCATCCTATTTCCCTTAATATTTCTACCTGTTCCATATTTTCAATTCCTTCTGCCGTAACAGTTAGATCTAAACTTTTTATTAAGCCAATAATATTTTTTATAGTTTCTATATTATATTTATTCACAAACCTGTCATTTAAAGACTTGTCTAATTTAACTCTATCAACAGGAATGTATGTTAGATAGCTCAAGGAAGAATAACCTGTTCCAAAATCATCTAATATCAATTTAATTCCTAAATCCTTTATTGTTTTCAATTTTTGAATAGTATGTTCATTTTTTTCTAACAATAAGCTTTCAGTTATTTCTAACTGTATTAAATCCCTATAAATATTATTTTCGTCCAGATATTCCTTAATTAAATCTAAAAAAGTTCCATCTAAAAATTGTTTTACAGATATATTAATTGAAACAGGTTTTACATTTATTCCTCTATTTAGCCATTCTCTAATTTGACTTAATACGTTTTCTATTACCCAATTACCTATATCAACTATTAAATTACTCTTTTCAGCAATTGGAATAAACTTTGCAGGAGATATGTTTGAATCCTTTATTCTTAAAAGGGCTTCAAAGGATACAACTTCTCCTGTTTTTATATCATATATTGGTTGATACAGTATTTGAAAGTTATTTGTTTTAAGTGCATCTATTAATTTGTTCTCTATATATGTTCTCTCTTTAAGAGCCTGCTGCATTTTGGTGTCAAAATAAACATAAGTATTTTTTCCCTTCTCCTTAGCCTCATACATAGCCATATCAGCCTTCATTAATAGGTGTTCAATTAACTGGCCATCTCTTGGATATAAGGCAATTCCAATACTTGTCGATATGTTTAAGCCCTTATTAATTGCAAAATCACTTACCCTATCCTTTATTTCGTTAACCAACTCTTCTATTTTTGTATAATCTGTAAATTTATAAATTGCTACAAACTCATCTCCAGCCATTCTGTAAAATCTTAAACCATCATATATAGTTTCTATATCTTTAAATATATTTGATATATCAACCAAAACATTATCACCATAAATATGCCCTAATATATCGTTTACGTTTTTAAAATTATCTAAATCTAAAAGTAATAAACAGCCCCTTGAACTACCTTCTAATTCTATTTTAAGTTCATTTTGTAGACTGAGCCTATTAGGTAGCCCTGTTAAATAATCATAATATGCAAGATATTTAATTTCTTCTTTGCTACCCTCTAATTCTTTTGCATATTTTTCTATTTCATCATACTTATTCTGTAGCTCCTCCTCATATGCAACAAGTTGTTCTAAAGCTGCACTTAATTCTTCATTTGAGGCTTCAAGTTCCTGTTTATTTTCATTTAACTCCTTTATGTATTCGTAGATTCTTTTAAATAAACTGTTTATATATATCTTTAAGTTTTTAAATGCATCATCTTTTTCTATATTAAGATATTCTTCAAAATTATACTCTATTTTAATTCTATCTATTTCCTTTTTTAAATTATTAATAGGCTTAACAAGCCTAAATTTTGTTAAATACACTGATGCTGCTAAAATAAATATTATTATAGTAGCTGAAAACATAATATTCATAAATACTATTTCTCTAACATCTTTTATCGATATCCCTATAACTAAATATCCATATAATTTTTTATCTTTTTTTATATTTTTACCAGTATTTTTAATGGGTGAAACATAAATTATGATATTATTTTTATTATCTATTAAGCAATTATCATTTTTATTTCTAATTAAATCCACATTTAAAAATTGAGAGTCGTCAATTCCATAATGATAAAATTTATTAAAATTTGAATCATATATTGAACAGAAGCTTATTTTATTTTCCTTTATTATCCCTTCAATATTTTTTCTATAATTCATCCTGCTTATCAAATTGTTAATATCATTAGATAATAATCCAACTTGAACAATTTTATCATCTTTTCTTTTTACATACCCATATCTTAATAACCTATCTGAATCTTGATCCTTTCTAATTGATTCCTCTACCCATTCATTTAAACCTGACATTAAAAAGTAATTAAAAGGGTGATATTCCGGTGCTTTAGCTCCAACGTATTGGTCTATATTAGAATACAGTATCTCTCCATTTGCAGAAAATATATTTATCTCAAATGCATTCTGCTCTATAGCAACATTTTTCAAAACATCATTGGATAAATATTTTAAATCTGATACATACTTTGCTGTTGAAATTATTTTATCTTCTATCAAACTGTTGATTATATCTAACGCATTTATTTCATTTTCTATTCCAAGTGTAATTTGATTTGATAGTGTAATTAAATAATTTTTACTTTTAGTTATAATTATTTTATTAACTACATATGTTGTATATATTGTAATACAGACTATCAAAAGCACTACTATGAGCAAAGGCTTGCCTATCAACTTGTATGTATTAATTAAATTATTATTTTCTTTATTTCTCTCCACAAGAACCACCCTTTTTGAAACTATGTTCTATCTATTTCTAATATACACATTTTTCAACATTTTTACAATATTTTCGACAAATGTAGACATATTGAATATATTTAAGCATAAAAAGTGCCATAAATTTTATGGCACTTTTTATTATTCAACCTTAAATCTATTTACTATATTAGCTAAATCCATAGACATATTACTTAGATTCTGAGCTGTAGCTGCAACTTCCTCTGTTGATGCTGAAAGTTCTTCAGACGATGCAGCTACTTCTTCTGATGCTGCTGTATTTTCTTGTGTTACTGCACTTGCTGATTCAACTTTCTCAAGTACAATCATCTTTGCCTTTTCCATATCATCAATTTCTTCATAAGTCTTAGCTATTAATGGTACTATATTTTTAACAGAATCAAGTATTTCTACAAATGCCATTACTGAATTTTCTACTATGCTTGTTTGATCGTTTATAAATCTGTCTACTTCATTTGATGTATTAATTACCTCTTCTGTATCTCTTTGTATTGAATCTACTAACTTAGCTATTTCTGCTGTTGATTTCTTTGACTCCTCTGCAAGTTTTCTTACTTCTTCTGCAACTACCGCAAATCCACGTCCTGCCTCTCCTGCTCTTGCTGCTTCTATTGCTGCATTTAGGGCAAGTAGATTGGTTTGTTCTGAAATTGAGTTTATTACATTTGTTATATTATTTATCTCTTTAACTGTGTTTGTTAAGTTATCCACCTTATTAATTACTACTTCAAAGGCATTTTTTATTTCATTTATTGATTTAACAAGTTTGTCCATTTCTGCATTACCTAAATTAGCTTTTTCTATGGCATTATCTGATTCTGATTTTACATTCTTTAATTCATCATATACATTTTCTATCTTATTTGAAAGATCATTCATCAACCCTACCACTTCTTGTAGTTCGTTAGCCTGTGATGATGAACCCTCTGCCACCTGTTGCACTATCTTTGCAAGTTCCTGTGATGATGATGCCATCTCTTCTGAAATAGCTGACAACGATTCAGAACTAACATTTACCTCATTAGATTTTTCCTTTACCTGATTTATAATTTCTTTAAATGATTCTTGCATTGTTTTGATTGATTTACCAATAATTCCTATCTCATCTTTCCTATTTATAATTTTTTCTGTTACTTCAGTTGTAAAATCTCCATTGGAAATTAGTGCTAATTGTTTAACCATTATTTCTAAAGGATTAGTTATACTTTTACTTATAATTAACACTAAAATTAACTCTAACAATACTGAAAATATTATAATTAGGACTAATAATGTTCTAGTTTTTTATAAAATGCATCATTTTTTTCTTTAACCTCATCCGCCACCTTAGCATTATAGTCCGATAAATCCCTCATATTTTTTTGAAATTCATTTGCTATATTTTCAATTGATTGAAATTTATCTAAAGCTTCCTTTTGTTTACCATCTAAAGCAAGTTTAAATACCTCTTCTCTTTCTATTCTATACTTTTGAAGATTATTTTCTAACACAGGTATTAAATCTTTTTCGTATTGATCTAAATTGGTTTTTTATAATTCTCTAAATTCTCATTGAATTCCTTTACCCTTTTTTCTATATCCTTCATCTTTTCATTTTGTTTTTCCTTATTATCTGTATGTAATATTATATAATAAATATCTGCTTCAATAGCCCTTCTGTGATTTTTATTATCATTTAACCATTTAATTGATAATAACCTATCTTTATACATAGAAGTCATATCCATATTAGCCCTTTGTAATTCAATATAGCTAAAACTTGCTATAAAAAAAATAAAAATAATCGATACTGCTGAAATAAGCATAAGCTTATTTTTTACCTTTAAATCATTTAGAATTCTCATATAATCCCCTCCAACATATTTTTAGTAAATTACCTAAGCTATATAATTTTGCAGTTGTTACACCTTCTTTTCAATTAATTTGATTACAAGAATAACTCTATTTCTTAATTACATTGTATTTCACAATTTCATTCAAATCAATAAAATTCGACATCTTTTTTACAATTTTACTATTTTAAATTAAATTCTTTTACATTATGAAATTACTAAATTACAATTATTTTTAAAATATATAATTTCTATAATCATTAAATTACAAAATTTATTTGAATTATTTTGTATTTTTATCTTGTATTTTGTCATATTTTGTTATATTATAGAATTACAAACAAATATACTTTCCCCAATAAATCTACTTTTCCCCAAACACCTTTAAAGATAGTCAAAGCACCCTTTCTGTAACACCCCAGCATAACTTTGACTATCTTTTCTTTTTGAATTATTTTATTGGATTTTGTAATTTAATGTTGAATTTTGCATTATTTTGTTATATTATATACTTGACAATGGCTTTTGATAGTCAGTACTTCCCCCTAATTGGCTAACCGCCAAACTGACTATCACTTTTTTGAATAGATTGTGTTGTTAAAAACTGTAGACAGTTTTTAATTATTTATATTATTATTGATATAAATCTAATATTTATTTGTATAAAAAATTAATTTCAATGCTAATCCCATTTACACATTCACCTTTCTTCTTTAAGGTTTAAGTTCAATTTTATTGAATTTAAACCCTTTAACATTAAAACTTCCCCATCAAACTTAAAAAGTCTCCTATGCTAATTATACATAAAGCATAGGAGACTTTTATAATGAGTTCCATATAATATTAAACTACAACAATACCTTTTCAACAAACAACGTCAACTCAGATTGTAGATTATAAAAGTGATTTATTCCATCCTTTTTAACCTTTACTATTGGTCTTGTTCCAATGTTTTTATTTTGAGCTATTACTACACCTTCTTCTCCGTTATTTAATAGAATTCTTAATCCATTTGGATAACAATATATATTTTTTATAAAATCCCTATAAATATCTTGATCCACTTTATTTGTAAGAGCGGATATATGTTCTATTGCTTGGTGAGGCATTAGTTTTTCCTTTTCTATTAAGTTCTTATACATATCACATATATTTATTATTTTTGCAAATTCAAATATATTATCTCCCCTTAACCCTAATGGCCCACTGCCATCGTTCATCTCGTGGTGTTGATAAACCGATGTATAGGTAGTTGCTTTAAACATAACATTTGATTTTAACAGATTATACCCTAAAATAGCGTGGTGCTCCTTTTCACTGTTTATAACCTTACCTACATCGTGTAATAGTGCCGCCAAGCCTAAATTATATATTTTCTTTTCATCATATCTTTTATTAACTCCAATAATAATTGATAATATTGCAACATCTATTGAATGGATAGATAAATAACTTATTTCATCTTTATGAATCAAATTGTTTAACAAAATTGCATTTTCAGACATATTAATATTTTCTATAATCTCTTTAACAATTTTATATGACTTCTCATAATCTACATATTTTTTAGTCTTCACTTCATTAAAAATACTATTTAATTCTTTGACAAGCCTTAATTTTATTTGAGACTCCAATACTTCTTGAATGCTAAAATCATCCTCTTTATCTTCGCTTTTTATATATACCGTATTAATACCCATATTTTTAAGTTTTTTAATAGCATTAGCTGTCAATGGACTTCCTTCTCTTAAAAATAGAACTCCATTATCATTATAAATAGTATTACCAAGTATCTGTCCTTCTAATTTTTCTGTCAATATATAAAGCCTCATTCTAATGCCCCTTTTCTATATTATTTTTTTATTATTAAAAGTGCCATAAAAATTTATGGCACTATTTTATTCAACCTTAAATCTACTTACTATATTAGCTAAATCCATAGCCATAGCACTTAAGTTTTGTGCTGTTGCAGCAACCTCTTCTGATGCTGCTGATATTTCTTGGGATGAAGCTGCAACCTCCTCTGATGCTGCTGTGTTTTCCTCTACAATTGCACTTACCCCTTCTACCTTTGATAAAACCTCATCCTTAGATTTTACTATTTTATCCATTCCCTCATATGTTCTATTCATAAGAGGTGCTATATTTTCTATAGAATTTAATATATCTACAAAAGCCATAACTGAATTATCTACTACACTTGTTTGAGCTTGTATAAATGTCTCAACCTCATTTGATGTTTTAATAACTTCTTCTGTATCCTTTTGGATTGAATTTACAAGTTCAATTATTTCTGCTGTTGATTTCTTTGATTCTTCTGCAAGTTTTCTTACTTCATCTGCAACTACCGCAAATCCACGTCCTGCCTCTCCTGCTCTTGCTGCCTCTATTGCTGCATTTAGAGCAAGTAGGTTTGTTTGTTCTGAAATTGCATTTATTACATTTGTTATATTATTTATCTCCTTAACTGAAGCCGTAAGTGTTCCAACTTTATTTACAACAACTTCAAAGGCATTTTTGATTTCGGTTATTGATTTTACAAGCTTGTCCATTTCAGCATTTCCAATATTTGCTTTGTTTGTTGCATTATCTGTTTCTGTCTTTACATTTCTAAGTTCAGCGTATACATTTTCTATATTTGTAGTTAAATCTGCTATTAGATTTACTATATCCTGTAGGTCATTTGCCTGAGATGTTGCACCCTCTGCCACCTGTTCCATTGTCTTCGCAAGTTCCTGTGATGATGATGCCATTTCCTCTGATGTTGCAGATAATTCCTGTGAACTTGCACTTAGGATTTCTGTATTTTCTTTTATTTCAGCCAACGCATTTTTCATATTATCTATAACTTTTGATAGAGACTTATTCATTTCTATAAATTCATTTTTTCCTTCAGTATCCAGCTCTACTGTAAAATCATATTGACTTAACTTTTCTGCAACATAGTTTATTTGTGCCATAGAATTTTTTAATAATTTTGTAGCCAAATAAGCAAAAACTGCTGATATAATTACCATTATTAAAGAAACGCTAAGCATTATAGTTCTTGATTTAGAATAAAGTAAATTTGCTCTATCAACAGCTATTGTTGCCTCAGATGCATTTTTTTGCACTAATGTATCTATTGCATTTTGAATATTCAAAGTTAAACTTTTTAAATTTTGAGTTTCCTCTGCAGATATTGATTGTCCTGTCTTTAATTGGTTAATTAATAGTTTTGAATTATCCATATATGCTTTATATGCACCTTCTACTTCTAATAACATCTTCTTTTGTTCTTCATTCATCTTAGTATTTCTATAATGTTCAAGTATATTATCAATATTGTCTTTTTGTTTATTTATATTTTGTTCTAATGTTTCATCATATTTGTTTGAATAGACCATTTGTGATAATGATAATCTTATCTTATAAAATTCTGTTTCAATATGCTTTAGTTCAAGGGATGGTAGCATCCTTTCATTGTAAAGATTATTCATATCCCCACTTAATACCCGCATATTTCTCATTCCTAATAATGAAATACCAATTAATGAAGCTCCCATAAAGGCAATTAGGATTAATATAAGAGAAAACATTTTGATGTTTTTAAGAAAGTTTTTACTCCCTGTACTATTCCCTCTTACCATTAAAAACCCTCCTCATTAATTTGTATTAATTTTATTTTTTTCTTTAGTGTAATAAATTTTTAAATTAAAAGACCAATTCGAATTATATCATATGACATAAATTGATGTAAACTATTTAATTTTGACATTTATCGACATCATAATATTACATTTTTATTAATTTGTTTAAATATTTGTTAAATACACTCTATTGATATTGTTTTTAAAGTTAATTTATTTTTAAATTTTGAATTGTAACATTTAACAAAAAAACAGCCCACCTTATTTTTATAAGGTGGGCTGTTTTAACTTACCTTATTTCTTCATATATTCTATTCATCTCATCATTATGGAATAAAATTACATCATTTAATCTCTCCTGCATCTCTTCGTGGTCGTCTACAAAGTCAAGCTCTACACACCACATTGGGTTGTATTCATCGTCTATCTCCTCTACTTTGTATCCCATCTGACTGTACTTTTCTATGTCATACATATCATATATTTGTGTAAACTCCTCATCGGTAACATCATCCTTTGTGGTGAGGAAAAGATAAACCTTACCATCTTCAACATACGCCTTATAGACTAAATTTAAACCCTCTTCAATCTCATAGCTTCCAAGTTCCTCCTGAAGAACTCCATTTTCCCTCTTCATTAGAACAAGTGCCTTTGCATCAATTTCCATATATTACACCTCTTTAAAATTCTAATCTCTCTTCTATATATTTTGCAACTTCGGCAATTGGTATTCTAACTTGAGTCATTGTGTCTCTATCTCTTATTGTAACTGAGTTGTCATTTAATGAATCAAAGTCGAAGGTTATACAGAATGGAGTACCTATTTCATCCTGTCTTCTATATCTCTTTCCTATACTTCCTGTTTCGTCAAAGTCAACCATAAACTTCTTAGAAAGCATTTCGTATACCTTAAAGGCTTCATCAGAAAGTTTCTTTGAAAGTGGTAGTACTGCTGCCTTAAATGGAGCAAGTGCTGGATGTAGTCTTAAAACTGTTCTTACATCTCCGCCCTCTAATTCTTCTTCATCGTAGGCATCAACTAAGAAGGCAAGGGCAACTCTATCTGCACCAACAGATGGTTCTATACAGTATGGAACTATCTTTTCATTTGTTTCAGGGTCAAAATAAACAAGTTCTTCTCCTGAATGATTAATATGTTGCTTTAGGTCAAAGTCTGTTCTATCTGCAATTCCCCATAGTTCTCCCCAGCCAAATGGGAATTTGTATTCTATGTCTGTTGTAGCATTGCTGTAATGGGATAGTTCTTCCTTTGAGTGATCTCTAAGTCTAATATTTTCTTCCTTCATACCAAGGCTAAGTAGCCAATTTTTACAGAATTCCTTCCAATATTCAAACCACTTTAGGTCTTCTCCTGGCTTGCAGAAGAATTCAAGTTCCATTTGCTCAAATTCTCTTGTTCTAAATGTAAAGTTACCAGGTGTTATTTCGTTTCTAAAGGATTTTCCTATTTGACCTATACCAAAGGGTAATTTTTTTCTTGTTGTCCTTTGAACGTTCTTAAAGTTTACAAATATACCCTGTGCAGTTTCAGGTCTTAAATATACAAGTGCCTTTGAGTCCTCTGTAACTCCTTGGAATGTCTTAAACATAAGATTAAATTGTCTTATGTCTGTAAAGTTTTTAGCTCCACATTCAGGACAGGCTATTCCATTTTCATCTATGTACTGCTTCATTTTTTCGTTGCTCCAACCGTCTACGATTGGATTTTCAACGCCTTGATTTTTCATAAAATTTTCTATTAGTTTATCAGCTCTATATCTTGTTTTACACTCTTTACAATCCATAAGAGGATCTGAAAAGCCTCCAACGTGCCCTGATGCAACCCAAACTTCAGGATTCATAAGTATTGCAGAGTCCAAACCAACATTATATGGGCTCTCTTGAATGAATTTTTTCCACCAAGCCTTCTTTACATTGTTTTTAAATTCAACACCAAGTGGGCCATAGTCCCAAGTGTTTGCAAGGCCTCCGTATATCTCTGAACCTGGGAAAACAAAACCTCTTGTTTTACAAAGGGAAACAATCTTATCCATTGTCTTTTCAACTGCCATTTTTGTACCTCCTTCTTTTTATTTTTTCCAAAACAAAAACCCTTCATCCCGGCAAGGGACGAAAGGTTTACTTCCGCGGTTCCACCCTTATTGGCATAACGCCCAGCTTTAAGGTAGTGCTCAAGGCTGCCCTTCACTGAAGGTTACTACCGAGCTTTCACCCTCCTCGGTTCGCTAAAAGCAACTTATTCAGCTACTCCTTCCTCTCATAGCACAAATATTAATTTCTTAAATTTTATGATAACAAATAGATAAATTTTGTCAAGGGTAATTATTACTCCACTTTAAATTTCTTTACAGCATTAACCAAATTATTAGCCATAGAACTTAAGCTTTGAGATGTTGCTGCAACCTCCTCTGAAGATGCTGAAAGTTCCTCTGAAGATGCTGCAACCTCTTCTGAGGCTGCTGTATTTTCTTGAACAACTGCAGTAACCCCTTCTGCCTTTTGTAGAACATCATTCTTAGCCTTTTCCATTACATTCATTTCTCTATATGTGTTATCAATAAGTGGTACAACCTTTTCAACAGATTCTAAAATCTCACCAAAGGCAACAACTGTGTTTTGAACAACATTAGTTTGCTCTTTTACTAAGCCATTTACATTGTTTGATGAATTTATAACTTCCTGAACATCCATCTGAATTGAATTAATTAGCTGTGTTATTTCTGCTGTAGACTTTTTAGATTCTTCAGCAAGCTTTCTTACTTCCTCTGCTACAACCGCAAAACCACGTCCTGCATCGCCTGCTCTTGCTGCCTCTATTGCTGCATTTAATGCAAGTAGGTTAGTCTGCTCTGAGATAGTATTTATTGTATTTGTTATATTGTTTATTTCCTTAACTGATGTAGTTAAGTTATTAACCTTATCCACAACTATTTCAAAGGATTTTTGAATTTCATCTATAGATTGCACTAATCTTTCTATTTCTCCCTTACCTAATTTTGCCTTATTTTTTGCATTATCTGTCTCATCTTTTACATTTTTTAACTCTTTATATAGGTTTTCAATCTTATTTGATAAATCCGTCATTGCTGCAACAATATCCTGTAGATCATTGGCTTGGGCTGATGAACCCTCTGCAACCTGTTGAATTGTTTTTGCAAGTTCCTCAGATGACGATGCCATCTCTTCAGATATAGAAGATAGCCCCTCTGATTGACTTAAAACTTCGTGGGCATTTTCTATAATTTCCTTAATCATATTCTTTTGTGACTCTACCATAGTCCTAAAGCTATCCTGTATATCGCCTATTTCATTGTTTTGATTTACATCAACTTCAATTGTATAATCACCTTCTGCTGCCCTCTTCATTAATGCTGATAAACCTATCAAAGGTTTTGTAATTTGCATTGATAAATAATAGCCCAATGATATTATTGCAATCAATGTCAATATTAGTATTATAATCACCTTAAATTTACTTGTATTTAGTGCTTTTTTATATTCACTTTCATTCATTGTTGAAACTACAATCCATTTCGTAAGCTTTGACTGTTCCAACCCACTTATTCTATTTTCTCCATTAAACTTATATTTCAAATTTCCACTCTTTGTTTCAATTATACTTTTTCCAAAATCGAATTCTTCAACAATATTTTTTAATACCATTTCTTTATTAGGATGTGCTATTATTGTACCATCTTCAAGTATCAGTGCTGCATATCCAGTATCTCCAACCTTTGTTTTCACTATGTGTTCAATAAGTGCCTCAAGAGTTATATCTATACCAACAACAGCCTCTGTTCCATCATTTAATCTAAATGCCTTTGCAACTGTTACCATCATATATCCGGTTGTAGTTGATTTATATGGCTTTGTTATTATTACATTGCCAAAATTACTTGTTGCATCTTTATACCAAGGTCTTTGTGTAGGGTCATAGTCCTTTGGCATTTCCTTTTGCGGAATTATTATAAACTCCTTATTTTGTTTTCCTACATAAACTTGAAAAAAGTTTGGATTTGATGTTTTGTAATTTGTTAATGTTGAAACTATATCTTCTCTATTACCAGAAAGAATCATTTCATTTTTTGTTATAGACTCTGTTGCTGCCTTTGATACGTCTATTAAAGAATCGATGTATGCTACCTTTTCAACAGATATTTGTTTTGTTAAATTATTTACCTTCTCCTCAACAAGTTTAGTACTGTTGTTAATAAGAATAAATGAAACTAATAAAAGGGGAATAATTGCTGTGAGGACAATAAGACTTGTTAGCTTATTCCTAAGTTTACCTTTTTTTGTTTTCTTCATTGCAAAATATACCTCCTTTACACTTCCTATTTATGTATAAAATATTATATATTTTATTATATCATCGTCATAATTCTATTACAATTTTAAATTTTCGATATTTTTTTGAGATTAAATTATATTTAAAATTTTATTAAATACAATTTATCTATAAAAATAAAAAGGTAAAGGCTATTTTGAAACAGCCTCTACCTTTTCATCTTAAAGAGCAAATATATAATTTAAGGGGGAACTTCTCAAAATCACTTGCTCTTGTTTCTTGTCTTTACATCAAATATTACTGCTGCTGCAAGAACAGCACCTCTTATAATATATTGATATGAAATACCTACTCCCATTAAGTTCATACCGTTAATAAGGGATGACATAACAAGTGCACCAACTATTGAACCTGTAACCTTTCCTACGCCACCTGCTGCAGAAACTCCACCAACGTAGGCAGCTGCAATTGCATCAAGTTCAAATAATGTTCCTGCTGTAGTTGTTGCTGATTGCAAACGTGCAGTGTATAAAATTCCTGATAGTGCAGCAAGTAGTCCCATTGAACCAAAAACTATCAATGTTATCTTGCTTACATCAATACCACTTAGCTTTGCAGCCTCTGGGTTTCCACCTACCGCATAAATGTGTCTTCCAAGAGATGTTTTTGTGGTTATTATGTGATATACAGCAACTACAATTATTACTATAACTACTGTCCAAGAAAGACCATTATACCCAGAAAGAATCCAAGTAACATATCCTATTATTGACGATATGAATACAAGTTTTAATATAAACATAGGTTTAGAAATAACTTCAAAGTTGTATTTTAACTTATTTTTTCTTGTTTTGTATTCGCTATATATATAGAAAACAATTGCACAAGCACCAATTAGTAAAGTTAAAAGGTGAACTCCCTTTATATTTGCAATGTCCGGAATATATCCATTTCCTATTGCATTGAAGCTCTTGTTTGGTATTATTATTGTTCCTGTACCCTCTGTAGCAAGTAAAAGTGCTCCTCTAAACACAAGCATACCCGCCAATGTTGCAACAAAGGCTGGAATACCTACATTTGCAATCAAATATCCATTGAAAAGACCAATGAGTAAACCCAATATCAATGCTACAAGTATTGCTACAGGAACAGGAGTACCATACTTTGTAAGTAAAATTGCAATGAGTGCTCCTAAAAATCCTGCAACATATCCAACTGATAGGTCAATGTGTCTTATTACAATAACCAAAGTCATACCAACAGATAAAACTGCAATATATCCAGTTTGGTTGATTAGATTACTTATATTTCTTGATGATATAAAAAGCCCACCAGAACCTATTGTAAATATAATCATTATAACTGCTAAGGCTATATACATACCATATTCACGAATATTTTCTCTTAAAAGTTGTTTTGCTTCTTTAATAAAATCCATATCCACGCCTCCTAATTAGTTGCAAGTTCCATAATTTTTTCTTGGGTTGCCTCTTCTATAGGTAATTCACCAACTATTTTTCCATCTGACATTACATATACTCTATCGCTCATTCCAAGAACTTCAGGTAGTTCTGATGAAATCATAACTATACTCATACCTTGCTTTACAAGTTCATTCATTAGTGTGTATATTTCATATTTTGCTCCAACATCTATCCCTCTTGTTGGTTCATCAAGTATTAGCACATATGGTTTCGCAAAGAGCCACTTCCCAAGTGAAACCTTCTGTTGATTTCCACCGCTCAAATTTCCAACCTTTTGTTCTACACTTGGAGCCTTTATTTTCAAAGATGCCTTATATTCATTAGCAACCTTTATTTCCTCATTTTGATTTATAAATCCCTTTTCACATAGGCACTTTAAATTAGCCAAGGTTATATTTGATTTTATGTCATCGATTAAAATCAAACCATTTCCCTTTCTATCCTCAGTTACATAGGCTACTCCTGCCTTTATTGCATCCTTTGGTTTTAAAAATCTCTTCTTCTCTCCATTGACAAAAATATCTCCCTTTACTCTATAACCCTTCGAGTTGCCAAATATACTCAAGGCAAGTTCTGTTCTTCCTGAACCCATAAGCCCTGCGATACCAACTATTTCTCCCTTTCTTACATTAAAGGAAACATCTTTTAGTATCTGCCTATTTAAATTGGGATCATAGGCACTTAAATTCTTAACCTCAAGTACCTTGTCACCAAAATTCTTTATATTTCTCTTTGGATATATATCATCTATTTCACGACCAACCATATGTTTTATAATAATACCTTCTGTAATCTTATCCTTCTCCCTATCCAGTGAACAAATTGTTTTTCCATCTCTTAATACTGTTATAGAATCTGCAACCTCTAAAACTTCCTTTAACTTATGTGATATCAAAATACAGGTTACTCCCTGTCCCTTTAATTCTTTTATAAGTTTAAGAAGATTTTCACTGTCATCTTCATTTAGAGCAGCTGTTGGTTCATCAAGTATTAAAAGTTTTACATTTTTACTTAAGGCCTTTGCTATTTCAACAAGTTGTTGCATTCCAACACCAAGGTCTTTAATTTTAATTGAAGGATTTATATTGAGCTTAACCTTTTTTAGCATCTCCTTGGCTCTAACTATTGTCTCTTCCCAATCTATAAATTTACCTTTTTTAATTTCGTGGCCTAAAAAAATATTTTCATATACTGTAAGTTCAGGGATTAGTGCAAGTTCTTGATATATAGTTACAATACCAACCTTTTCACTATCTGATATATGTGAAAACCTTTGAATATTTCCATTAAAAACTATATCTCCTGAATATTCTCCATAAGGATATACACCACTTAAAACCTTCATTAAAGTTGATTTACCTGAACCATTTTCACCTACTAAGCAGTGGATTTCTCCTCTTTTAACCTTAAAATTTACATTATCAAGAGCCTTAACTCCTGGAAATGTTTTTGTTATATTTTTCATCTCTAAAATATAATCGCTCATAGCACCGCTCGCTCCTTGATAAACATTAAAATATTTTATGAATGAATAGTGATAGCCAAAGCTACCACTATTCATAAATTTAAACTGCTTTTACTTAATTCCTGTAAAGTCTGAAGCATTGTAGTAACCTGAATCAATAAGAGCTTGTTTTACATTATCCTTTGTTACAACAATAACTTCAGTTTGCTTTGCCTTAACATCTATCTTACCATTGTTATATGAACCAGTAGTCTTTGGTTCCTTACCATCAAGTATATCCTTAGCCATTCCTATAGCATCCTTTACAAGTGTTCTAACATCCTTAAATACTGTCATTGATTGCTTTCCATCAATGATATATTGTATTGAAGCCTTTTCTGCATCTTGTCCAGTTATCTTATAGCTTGTAACGTCCTTGTCAGCTGCGAATGCATCTGCTATTGCACGAGCTGTACCATCATTTGGAGCTAATATAAATACATTACCCTTATCTTCCTTTGAAGCTGCAGTTAAGTGTGCCTCTGCCTTATTCTTTGCTTCATTAAAATCCCAGTTTGTAGTTACTTGTCCTATTATTCTACTCATTTCATCACGAGTTAGCTTTGCCTTACCTTGTAATGCAACTGCCTCACTTGAATTCTTTATAACAAATGTTCCATCAGCAATCTTTGGTTGAAGAACATTCCAAGCACCTTCAAAGAATAGGAATGCATTATTATCTGATGCTGCTCCAGCATATAGATATAATGGGTTTCCTTTACCTTGAGCTTGTTCTACTAAGTATCTTGCTTGTGCTTCACCTACTGCAACGCTATCAAATGTTACATAGTAGTCAACTGCATCGGTATTAGTTATTAATCTATCATAGGAGATTACCTTAATACCCTCCTTCTTAGCTGCTTCTGCTGCTGCAGCTGCTGCACTACCATCGTGAGGACAAATGATTAATACCTTTATTCCCTTTGCTATAAGGGCGTCAACATTTTCCTTTTCCTTTGCTGATGAACCCTGGCTAAATAGGATTTCTACTGAATGGTTAGTGTCTTTTAGAGCTTCCTTAAATCTTGTTTCGTCTTGAACCCATCTTGGTTCATCCTTTGTTGGTAGAACTATACCAACATCAACCTTTTTTGTTCCACAGGATGTCAAGCTAAACATCATAAGGCCTAAAACTGCTGCTGAAATAAACTTTTTCAATTTAATCATACTAAACCCCCCTGAATTTTGTTTGTTATTTTCAGCTAATTTAAAATTTTCTAACTCATTAGCTTCAACTAAATTATTGCATATTTATCTTGGCTTGTCTCTGTAGGTATTTGTGTTGGATAAGTATAATTTAGTGAATTATCTGAATTTTATAAAATTAATTAGTAATTTTTTGTTGCAAAATTTTACACAAAAATACCCCATAAAAGATTGATAAAATACCAAATCTTTTATGGGGTTTAAATCTATCTACTTCTTTAGATAAACTTCCTCCCTCAAGTGGAATCCATCTCTTATTATGGTTTCATCCATATTATTTTTATCCACTGCAATAGGCTCTAAAACATAATAAGGAACATAGTATTTACCATCAAATATTTTATTATCTGTTTGTATTTGTTCATTTTTTACAAGCTTTATAGCCATCCTAATTGCCTCTTCCGCAAGTCTATCAATTGGCTTATATATCGTCATAAGCTGTGTACCCTCTACTATTCTCTGACAAGCCCAAAGGTCTGCATCCTGTCCTACTACATAAACCCTTCCTATACGTCTATGTTCTGAAAGTGCCTCAATTACTCCCTCTGCAAGGCTGTCATTTCCACATATTACAGCATCTATATCTGTGTTTTTCTGTAGTTCTCTATCAACAACATTAAAGGCATACTCCCTCATCCAATTAGGCGACCACTCTTCTCCAACTATCTTAATCTGTCCATTGTTAATATATGGCTCTAACTTTTTATCATAACCCTCTTTAATCATCTTTGTATTGTAGTCATTTTTTGCACCGTTTACTATAAAAATGTTGCCATATCTCATTTTATTTAATATTCCCTCTGCCATAAGCTCTCCAACCCTTACATTGTCAAAACTAATGTAGAGGTCGACATTAGAATTAAGCACCAATCTGTCATAGGATATAACTGGAACTCCCCTTTCCTTTGCCATTTGAACTGCACTTTGTGCCTTTATATAGTCATTAGGAACAAGCAAAAGCACGTCAATCCCCTGATCCAATAGATATTTAACCTGATTTAGTTGATCTTGGTCGTCATTATTTGCATTTTGTACTATGATTTCAGCATCATATTCCCTTGCCTTTGCCATTAAAATATCTCTATCCTTTATCCATCTTTCTTCCTTTAAAGTACCAAGTGAAAAACCTATTCTTATCTTCTTTTTATCATCCTTCACACTATTGTTTGAAGATAAATATACATAGGGCTTATAAAACTTTATAAAAATTAAGGCTGTCTGTATTATGAGAAGTAGGAGGAGTGAAACTAATATTGAATTTCTTAAAAACCTATCCTTAATCAACATAATCCCCCCTTATCCTGCTTGAAGCTCTATATTCTGTGGGGGTCATTCCAGTTATCTTTTTAAATATTTTGCAGTAGTAGTTAGGGTCATTATATCCTATCTCTTGGCATATCTCCTTTATACTCATATTTCTATTAGATAATAATTGCATAGACTTTTCTATTCTAAGTTCTGTTAAATAATCTGTAAATCCTTTTCCTATCTCATTTTTAAATATTTTGCTTAAATAATGATAACTAATATTAACGTGCTGTGCTGCATCCTGAAGAGAAATATCTTCTTTATAATTTTTGTTTATAAATTCTAAAACCTTTGATATAATATCATCCACCTGCTCCTGCTTTCTATTTTGTATTTCAAGGGAGATATCTGAAATATACTGTAAAAAGCTTTTTCTTATTTCATTTATATCCTCTTCCTTTAAAACCGTCAAAACAAATGCCTGCTTTAGGGTATTAATATTATCAAGCTTATATGGAATAACTTTATCTACATTAAAGGCCAATTCTATAAGTTTTGTTTTTATTTTGTATATATCATTAACATATGCATTGCTTAACCAAACATATATTGATTTAAAAGCTTCCTTAGCACCATTAAAGTCTCCTGAAACAATACAGTTTAAAAAGGCAGTTTCAAGGTTCCAAGGGTACACATCATCCTTTTGAGTATTAGGATTTATATCCTCATAATGAACAATAGTTTGTCCATTATTTATAGAAGATGCAATATAGGCCTCATTACAGGACTTATTAAAATTTTCTATACTATAATTTCTACCTATTCCTATTTTATATTTTAAATTAGATGCACCCTTTATTTTTTCTTCAAACTTCTTTGCTGTTTCAATGGATTTATATTTAACAAATTCATCCTCATCTTCATCAGTCGGGATAAAGGCTACAATTCTATCCGATAAAGGATTGGATATAATGCAGGGAACTATACTTTTTAATTTTATTTTAAACAGGTCGTAAAAATTCTGTTTATCATATTTGTCCTTAAGAGTTGTATTTCCTACTAAACGCCCATCACCCTCAAGGGAAACACTCATAACATAACCCTGCCTTAATGACATATTAAAAACATTTTCATAAAATCCCACATCATTTAATGTTCCTATATTGAACATCTTATATGCTATAAATTGTCCCTCTAAAAATGGTACAATATTGTTTATTCTCTCCTTTAATTCAACCTCCAACATTATATTTCTTCTTCTTTTTTCAATTGCAGTTTTTAGATTATTAATGGTTTCTATTAACTTAAGTTTATTTATAGGTTTTAAAAGATATTCAAAAACACCAAGATTTAATGCCTCCTTTGCGTAGTCAAAGTATTCATAGGCTGTTAGTATTACAAAAAATATATCGCTATTTGTAGACTTAATCTGCCTTATAGCCTCTATTCCATTAATGCCAGGCATATGTATATCCATAAAAACAATATCTGGCTTTGTTTGTATTGCCTTTTCTATTGCTTCACGTCCTGTAGCTGCAGTATCTACAATTTTTACATCATCAAAGTTTTTTTCTATTATCATTTTTATATATTCAAGAACAAGATACTCATCATCTACTATTAAAACCTTCAACATACTTTTAATCCCCCTTGTCCCACATTAAATCTTGGTATCTTCAAGGTTACTTTAGTACCTTCATCTATTTTACTTTCAATACTTATTAACTCACTTCTATCTTTTATATTAAAAAGAAGCTCTAACCTTTCTAAGACATTCTTCATTCCAATACCTGTAACGTGTTTTTTGGCAATCTCTTCGTCTTTATCGGAACATATTATTGCATTTATACACTCTGTATCCATTCCTGTCCCGTTGTCAATAATATCAATTAATACATAATCAAGTTCTGCCTTTACATTAAGATGTATTTCCCCTTTTCTTTCAAGATTTTGAAGTCCGTGTATATAAGCATTTTCAACAATCGGCTGAAGTGTTATTCTTGGTATTTTTGTATCTAACGCAAGTTCATCTATATCAGTATAGAAGTCTATCCTGTTTCCAAATCTCATCTTCAAAATCTGCATATAATTTATAACGTGTTCTATTTCATCCCTTAAGGAGACTAAATCATCAATATTTTTAAGGTTGTATCTAAAAAGTTGTGCTATGTTTTCAATAAACTCTGATGTCTTATCAGCCCCTTCAATTGTTGATAATTGTGCCGCCGCGTTTAATGTATTAAATAAAAAATGGGGGTTTATTTGTGATTGTAGATACTTAAGTTCTGCCTCCTTAAGAAGACTACCCATTTTTAAATTTTGAAGCTCCTGCTCCTTTAGCTTATTTTCCATCTCGGCTTGTTTTTTAAGTTCACTTATATAATCCTTTATGCTCTCAACCATCTTTATAAATGCACCTGTTAAAATATCTGTTTCATCGCCTGTATGGGTTTGAGTAAGCTTAACCTCTAAGTCTCCCTCTGTAATTCGTTCTGCATATTTTGATAGCTCAGATATTGGTTTTATTAATCTATAGGTTGCAGATGCTGCAATATATAATGTGACAATAACTGATACAATTATTGCAAAAAAGGTTAGTATAATAATAAACCTCATATTGCTATTTATGTTTTGGTATCTTTCGGTACCACCCTTTAATGTATTGTCTAACAGTTTATTGTTATATTTGTTTATATATTCACCTATTTCAGTAACCCTTTCAAAATTTGCTATGTATCTACTGCTTATCCTACCTCTCTTTGCCAACACAGCCTTATCCGTTTCTGATAAAAGTTCATCAAGCATATTACCAATATCCTTTAGAATTAATTTATCTTCATTGTAATCTAACGTTCTTGGTATTTCCCTTGATATTACCTGAAGTCTATTATAATAGTCATAATAACGCAAAAGACTTTCCGAGGAGGCGGTAGTCAAGTATTTTTCAAGTTCTGTAATTAGGCTATTTACTGTGTTTTTTACATCATTTATGTATATATAATCCTTTATGATTGTATTTGTATTATTTAAAACTACATTGGCACTATAATAGGAAAAAAGACTTATGCTACTTAAGAACAATATAATAAACAAAAAATATATAATTAGCTTTTTTCTTATTCCAAAGAATTTAAAAAACTCTCTATTCATAAAGACTCTCCCACTTTAGAAGTTTTTCCTTTTCATTGCTTTTTTTCTTGAATTCCTCAATCGTTTCCTTTGTTAAAACCTTTAATTCGGTATTTATATAATACGGAACATTTTTCGATGATTTAATATCAATAAGTGCTTTAACACTTTCGTATCCCATCTGAAAGGGATCACTTGATATAGTTCCATAAATAATTTCCTTATCAATATATCTTATGATTTCCTCTGAACTTCCATAGCCCACAAGTATTATTTCACCAACCTTGTTTCTATCTACAATTAGCTGTGCTGCTCCTAAGGTATCTGCTGAACTAACTGTAAAAATAGCATTTATTTTTTCTTGCGAATCTATAATCTTTTGTGTTATTTCCTCTGCACTTAAAATGCCCATTTTAGATGTATAGGTTTTTACAACCTTCATTTCTGGATAATCCTTTATGGCACTAAAAAAACCGTTCATTTTTAGATTGTTTTCCACCAAATCTTGATTTAAATCATTGCTTGTGATAATTGCAATATTGGCTCTTCCACCTGTTGCTTTTATCATAAGTTCCGCTGCCTTTTTACCAACCTCAAAACTATTTACCCCTACGAAGGAATATCTTTTACTTTTATTATCATCATTTTCAAATGTAATAACAGGAATACCCTTAAAAAATGCCCTATCAATTAGGCTTGTGAAATCTCCTGTTGTTGGAACGTGGGTAATAATTCCATCTACCTTTGATAAAATTGCAATATCAAGATATTTTAACTGTTCCTTTGGATCATTAAATCTTGGAGAGCAGAACTCTATTACTACATTATTATCCTTTGCTGCCTTATTTGCCCCCATTATAACCTCTCTCCAGAAGGGATCTGTTGAGTTTTGTGTTATAAAATAAAAATGATATAGAGGTTTTGCAAAAACAGTCTGTTCTCTATCATTTTTTGTATACATAAGCAATAAACTTGCTGCTATATTTGCTATTATTAGAATTAAAATAGCTTGTCTATTTATAAAATCAACCAACTTCTTAAACATTGCCAACCCACCTTGTCATAAAATTCTCAATTTTCATTATATCATAAAAAACAAAAAGAGTAGTAAACAAGTAATCAGATTGTTTACTACTCTTTTTTATTAATATATTTATTTACACATCCTATCTCCTGTTAAACCCATTTCCAAATCCTCTTCTCATTCCTTGACCTAATCCTGCACCATTTCCAATACCTTTTCCTTGGCTATTCCCAAAACCAACACCATATTTTTGACCAAGTCTTTGTGAGCCTGTTCCATCACAATTTGCTATATTGTTTTTAATAGAATTATAAATTTCATCTGCCTGTTCCTGAGTTATCCTTCCTTCCTTTACTCTTTGGTCTAATATTTCTTTTTTATTTTTTAACATCTCATTTTTAAACTCATCAAGCTTTCCTGCTTCCTTTGCTATTGTTCCGTATGTCTTTCCTTGTGCTCTTTCTTGGTATAAAGTTTCTACAGTCTTTCCTGTTAGCTTTGAAACTATATCAACTGGTCTTGTGGCTGCATAAGCAAGTGCAGTTGTTGATACTGCCCCTACTATTAAAAGTCCTAATGCCATCTTTTTCATCTTCATACTAATCTACCTCCTAAAAATTTAATTTATTTATCTTATACTTTGATTATATTTTTATAATGTGATTGATTTATGGGATTTTTGTGTAGATTTTGTGAAGTTCATTTTATTTTTTGATTTTATGTATTAATATATAGTTAAAACAATATTAGGGGGCATTTTTATGAGTAAAATACTTCTTGTAGAAGATGAGGATAAATTAAGACGTGTCTTAAAACTTTATCTTGAAAACGAAGGATATAGCGTTGATGAGGCAAAGGATGGTGAAGAGGCTATAAATTTATTCTCACCCCTTACTCATTCACTTATCATACTTGATGTTATGCTTCCAAAACGTGATGGTTGGAGTGTTTTAAGAACAATAAGAAAGGAAAGCGATGTTCCTGTTATTATGCTAACTGCCCGTGGCGAAGAGGATGATAAATTATTCGGTTTTGACCTTGGAGTGGATGACTATGTTGTAAAACCTGCAAGTCCAAGGGAAATAGTAGCAAGAACTCGTGCCATATTAAAAAGAGTTAAGAAGACTGATGAATCAGAAGGAATACTTATTGATAAATCTGCAAGGGAGGTTAGAGTTAACGGACATACTATTGATTTGACATTAAAGGAATTTGAGCTTCTTTTATATCTGTATGAACATAAAAACATAGCCATATCAAGGGAACAAATACTTGATGCTGTTTGGGGATATGAATATTATGGAGACCTTAGAACTGTTGATACCCACATAAAAAATATAAGAGAGAAACTTGGTGATTATAGGGACTATATTCAAACGGTTAGAGGGTTTGGATATAAATTCGAGGTGAAAAAATGAGAGGAATAAGATATAAGTTAATAGTGTACACATCTCTTTTAATGATTATTCTTTTAGTTTTTAATGTACTTCTGCAAAGTAATATATTAAATAGGTACTATTCAAATACTGAAAGGGATAAACTTATTTCCTATGCACAAGTTATTGAAAAAAATCTTCTAAACCAAGACAAACTAACTTCTGAAATAGAGAAAATTTCAAGCACATTAAATGCAAGAATATCAATTTACGATAGCAATGGAGATATTGTTTTCAAAGAATACTCGCATATGATGGGTATGACAGGCAAAATAATGAATATAGAAAAAAACTATTTAAGCAGTGTTTTAGATGGTCAAATAATATATAGAACAGATGAAATGATGTTAAGGCAGAGCAAGATTATTTCTCTTGGCTATCCTGCTAAATTAAACGGTAATATATTTGCTATATTTATTCATATACCTACAGTTGAAATAAACAATGCAGTATCTAATATATCTAAACAATTTACTTATCTTCTTTTTGTTGCAATACTTATATCCTTTGTTGGTGCATACTTTATTAGTAACAAGTTCACAAAGCCAATCATCGAAATAAATGATGCTGCCAAGAAAATATCAAGGGGAGATTACAGCATAAGACTAAATATAAATACCAATGATGAGATTGAAGAACTTTCAAAAACAATAAACTCAATGGCTGAAAACCTTTCTAAAACTGAAAAATTAAGGCGGGATTTTATAGCAAATGTAACCCACGAATTTAGAACTCCCCTTGGGATTATTAAAGGATATGCAGAGGCACTCTATGACGACATTGTTCCTATAGAAGAGAGGAAGGAATATATTAAGGATATAATTGAAGAGGTTGAAAGGTTAAATAAACTTATAAATGAAAACCTTGAACTTTCTAAAATAGAGTCAGGTAATATAAATTTAAAGTTTGAAGAAGTAAATCTATATGCCTTGTTAAGTGATATTGTAGATAAAATAAAAATAATAAAGGGAAACAGGATTATTTTAATAAATGGAAATGATATATTAATGAAAGCCGATAGATACTACCTTGAGATGGCCATATTAAACATACTGTCAAATTGCATTAAACATACAAAGGATGATGGAATAATTGAAATTAGTATAAGCAATGAAGAAAAAATTACAATAACTATAAAAGATAATGGTGAAGGAATAGAAGAAAAACACCTTCCATTTATTTTTGAAAGGTTTTATAGGGTTAAAGAAAAAGGGGTAGGAGGTCTTGGTTTATCTATTGCTAAAGAGATAATTAAACTTCATAATGGAAACATACAGGTTAAAAGCAAGATAGGAGAAGGAACCACTTTTATAATACAGTTTAAATAAATAGGTGGCAAAATGCCACCTATTCTACTACAACAGCTGTGCCTGATGCTGTAACCATTAGCATACTTCCTGACTGTCCTAATACCTCATAATCAATATCTACACCAACTACGGCATTGGCACCTAAAGCTTGTGCTCTTTGTTTCATCTCCTCAAGTGCTCTATCCCTTGCATAAAGTAGTTCTTCCTCATAAGTAGATGAACGTCCTCCAAAAATATCAGAGAGTCCTGCCATAAAATCCTTTACAAAGTTTACACCGCTTATGACCTCTCCAAAAACAATGCCCTTGTACTCAACTATTTTCTTTCCTTCTATTGAAGGAGTAGTTGTGATAATCATATTTTTATCCCCCTTTTTATTATTTACAACCTGCACAACTTGAGCAGCTTGATTTTACTGGCCTTAAGGAAGTTACTATAAATCCTTCTTTAGGCTCTAAAACATAATCTATTTTTATTCCATCGGAATATTTTAAAACATTTTCATCAGCAAAGTATGTAATATCTCCAACCTTTTCTATTATGTCATCCTCCTTTATATCATCAAAGGCAAGACCAAATTTTGCACCGTGGCACGCAATTGCCTCTACATATATTCTTAATTGATTCTTTTCATTATATATTTTTATTGCCTCCTTTATCTTATCCTCTGCTAATTTTGTTACTTGAACCTCCATTTTAACACCTCTTTTATTTATAATTTTTGTCTAACCACGTCTGCACATATTTTATATACTCTGCAAAGTCATCAAGTTTATTTTTCAGCACATCTATTATAATTTCTTCATCCACTCTTAAATAATCGTGAACTAATATATTTCTAAAGGATGCCATTCCAACTATGTTCTTTGCAAACTTCTCTGGAATTACACCTATTTTATGCAAAGTAAGAAGGGTTTCTCTATAACTATCAGGTTTATCTAATTCCGTTGTAGAAATTATTATATTGGCTATATCTATCACACATTCAACCGAAATTTGTAAACCTCTTTCAATGCCCCAATACCTTAACATATCTCTCTTTAGATTTTCTTTATTTATATCAAATGAAACCTGCTTAAGAAGCAAAAGATTTTTTTGTAGTTCTCTTATCTTATATTCTATAAGTTCAGCTATGTCTTTTGTCATTTAACATACCCCACTTTTCCTTAAAAGTTATATCCATAACCTGCTTTTGTCTGTTTCTATAATATTCCATATCCATATATTCATCCATTGTTTTTGACTCAAATATTACTTTTTCATATTCCGAAACCTTGTAAACAATTTTACCATATTTTATAACTTGAAATTTTAATATTGAATTGGCATCGTTTAGAATAACGACATCTATATCATCTCTATTTAAAATCCCCACCAATTCTGATATAAGATTTATTTTGTCATAGGGTGTATATTCACCCAGCAAAATTGCAATATCAAGATCGCTATTTCTGTTATTTGTACCCTTTGCATATGAACCAAATATATAAATAAGCTTAATATCAAACTGTTCAAGCAAAATATTAATTTTATTATTAATACACTCTACAGCCTCATTTAAATCCTTTTGTTTCATAATTTCACCCTTATATATTTTATTTTACTTCTAAACGTGTTATTATAAATTATTATACCTTACTAAAAAATAATTACAATAAGGATGGTGCTATAGTTGAGACTTTGGGGAAAAATATACAAAAATAATAAGCTAATAAGACACGAAGAGGCAGAATTTAAAGGTGGTGCAGATTATCAAGAGAACCTAAAAATCTGTATAACTGAGATATGTCAAAAACTTGATATTCAAAAGCCCTATTGGCTTCCTAAAAATCTTGAAGAGTATAATAAGTATTCTAAAACTTCCTTTAAACAGGATAATTTTATTGAGGAGATAGATTTTGATTATTTTGAGATTGTGGAACTTGAGGAGGATTTGAGGTAATCAAATCCTCTTATTTAATTTTTTAAATATTTCTTCATTAAAACGTTTGCACATTAATCAAAATTTTAATATAATTAATTTAGAAACATTACTTTTTTTGAACATCGCAGGGGGGAAGTTCTATGAAACTACAAAAAAGGATAAAAAAACCTAAATTTAAGTCTATTAATTTTAAGAATGTTTTTAATTTATTATCGCTTAAACGTTTAAAAGAAACAGATTCAAAGAATAAGATGAAACACAGCTTTAGATTAAAACTTATACTGATATTATGTTTAATATCAATCCTGCCTATGCTTGTAGTAGGTGCTATGCTAAATAAAAGGTCAATTGATATAACAAAAAATGATGCATTTAAAAACCTTGAAAATACACAGGCTTATACATCAAATAATATATCAAAGACTATTAATCAGTATATGAATATCGCCTATATACTAACAACCAATGATATAATTAAAAATTATACATATAGCCTACAAGTTGAACCAAATGATGATATGCAAAACTATTTAAATAATACAGTTACATCATATTTAAACAACCTTGGAGAATTAAATACTGTTTTAATAACAAATAAAGATGGAAAAGTAATTGCACAACCTAATACAACAACAGGGTTAAAATCCCTAAAAGATGCCGATTTGTCAAATTATGACTTCTTTAAAAATGTAAAACATCAATCTAAACCAATTATTTCTTCTGCAATAGCAGATAATAATTTTACAAAACCATCTGTTATTATTTCTGCACCAATCAAAAGTTTATATGGGGATTTTGCGGGTGCACTTATATTCTCTATTGATTTACAAAAGATTTCAACACGATATATCGATGAGGTTAAACTTGGAAAAAAAGGATATTTGTTTGTATTGCAAAAGGACGGAATTACTATAGTTCACCCTGATAAAAAAGAAATAATGAATAAAAACATTTCATCAACTGAATATGGAAACAAAATATTAAGCAATAAAAATGGAGAAATAGAATTTGAATATAACGGAATAAAATATATTGGCTACTTTAGTACAAATGATTTTTTAGGTTGGAAGTTCTCCTCTGTTATGCCATATAGTGAACTTCTAACTATTAGTAATTCAATAAAACATACAACAATATTAGTTATACTTCTTATTTTAATAGTTCTTCCTATACTTGTTTATTTTGCAACAAGATTAGTAACAAAACCTCTTAACGCAATAGCAGGAACAATGAAGCACGTTTCAGAGGGAGATTTAACTGTAAATATACCAATTCACAGGAATGATGAATTTGGTTATATTGCACAAAATATTAATTCAGTATTAGACACAATGCAGAGCTATATTTTAGAAATAAAGAAGACATCAGAAAAAATATTTACCGTGTCAAATACATTAAATTCTTCATCAAATACTATGCTTATTGCTTCAGATGAAGTTGCAACTGCCATAGAGGATGTATCAAAGGGGGCACAGCAACAGGCTGCTGATTTATCTGATATTGTAACACAACTTCAGGACTTTACAAATGAATTAAACAACATTATTAAAAATCTTACTAATGTAAGCAATAAAACAAATGAAACTGAAGAAAAGGCAAATGGCGGTAAGGAAAAAATATCAAACCTAATAGGATACTTTGAAGAAGTTTTAACTGCCTATAAGCTTGTTATTTCAAGATTCAGCGAGCTTGCTGATAAAATAAAGAGTATTTCTAACATAACAGATGTAATTAATAATATATCTGAACAGACAAATCTGCTCTCCTTGAATGCTGCAATTGAGGCTGCTCGTGCTGGAGAAGTTGGACGCGGTTTTGCAGTTGTTGCAGAGGAGGTCAGAAAGCTTGCTGAAAAATCAAAGGAATCATCAAATGAGATTAAAAAATTAGTTGATACTATAATAGATGAAACAGGAAATGTAATTAATACTTCAAATAAAGTTGATAGTTTAATAAAAGAACAAATAGCATTGGCACAGGATGCAGTAAATTCATTTAATGAAATACTTGAATCTATTGAAAATATTCCACCTTATATAAACCAAACATTTAATGCGGTAAATAAGACAGTTCAATCAAAGGATTTAATACTATCAAGGGTTGAGTCTGTAACATCTATTGCTGAAGAAGTATCTGCTTCATCTGAACAAATTACTGCATCATCACAAGAGATGCAACATATTATAAATAGTGTTGCAGAACTATCTAACGAACTTAATTATATATCCGAAAGATTAAACGAACAAATGAGTAAATTTAAAGCATAAAAGAATCCAGTTTGGTTAAACCAAACTGGATTCTTATTATCTATTGTTTAATCTTCTCTCAAGCTCTTCTTTTTGAGCTTCAAATCCTGGTTTTCCAAGAAGTGCAAACATATTCTTCTTATATGCTTCAACTCCTGGTTGGTCAAATGGGTTTACTCCAAGTACATAACCTGAAACTCCACAAGCCTTTTCAAACATATAAACAAGCTTTCCAAAATAGTATGGTGTAACTTCTGGTATATTTATTACTATATTTGGAACTCCTCCATCATAGTGGGCAAGAAGTGTTCCTTCAAAGGCCTTCTTATTAACAAAATCCATAGTCTTTCCAACAAGGAAGTTTAATCCATCTATATTATCTTTATCTTCCTTTATTTCAACATCTGTTTTAACCTTTTCTATGTTAAGTACAGTTTCAAATATGTTTCTTAAACCTTCTTGTATATATTGTCCAAGTGAATGTAGGTCTGTTGAGAAATCAACTGAAGCTGGGAATATACCCTTATTGTCCTTTCCTTCACTTTCTCCAAATAGTTGTTTCCACCATTCTGCAAAGTAATGCATACAAGGTTCATAGTTTACCATTATTTCAGTTGTCTTACCCTTTCTATATAGAGCATTTCTCACTGCTGCATAAAGGTATGCTGGATTATTGAATACATCACGAACTGCACATTCATCCATTGCATCCCTTGCACCCTTCATCATTTCTCTTATATCAACACCTGATACTGCAATTGGAAGAAGTCCTACTGCTGTTAATACTGAATATCTTCCACCAACATCATCTGGAATAACAAAGGTTTCATATCCTTCTGCATCAGCAAGCTTCTTTAATGCTCCTCTTGCCTTATCTGTTGTTGCATATATTCTTTCCTTTGCCCCTTCTCTTCCATACTTTTGTTCCATATATTCCTTAAATATTCTAAATGCTATTGCAGGCTCAGTGGTTGTACCTGACTTTGAAATAACATTAACTGAGATGTCCTTTCCTTCTAACACCTCTAAAAGATCCTTTAAATAAACAGGGCTTATATTATTTCCTACAAAGTATATTTCAGGAGTCTTTCTTTTATCCTTTGGTAGTACATTGTAGAAAGTATGATTTAGCATTTCTATTGCAGCTCTTGCTCCAAGATATGAACCACCAATTCCTATAACCACAAGTGCATCTGAATCTGACTTTATCTTTTCTGCTGCCTTTATAATTCTTTCAAATTCTTCTTTATCATAATCTTCAGGTAGTGTAACCCATCCTAAAAAGTCGTTTCCTGCTCCTGTTTTGTTATGTAGCTTATCGTGTGCATCTAATATTTGTGATTCAAGATATTTTATTTCATGTTCGCCTATAAAGCCTAAAACCCTTGAATAATCAACTGTTATTTTAGACATATTTCTACCTCCATTATTAAATTTTGACTTTTATTTTAATACATTTTTGTTAAATTTGCAACCACAACCTGTATGAAATTCATTGGGTAAAATGAAAGAGAGTAGTATAACTACTCCCTTATATAACTAACTTCTCCCCTACCCTATAGGCGTGGTCTAATACATTTTTGTTTATATTTTCTGCCTTAAGTGTAGTTCCTGCTGCAATTATTTGAGATACAGTCTCTATTCCGTAGGAATTGAAGAAATTTATCAGGTCATCTGCAACTCTTCTATAGGCACTTTCCACATTATGACCTTGAGTTAAAACAATAATTGCTTTTTTCCCCTTTGGAAGTGTTACTTCAAAATGTTCCTTCATAAAGGCAAACATTCTATCCATAAAATTTTTGCCTGTTCCTGTTATATGGCCCATATATATAGGTGAAGCAAAAATTATAAGGTCTGCTTCATTTAGTTTTCCATACAAAAGTTGCATATCGTCCTTTTGTATACATCCGTTTCCCTTCTTACAGGAATAACAGGCCTTACAACCGTTTATGTTCATTGTTGATAATTTATACTTGTCAACCACTACATCACTTTTACCATTTAGTATACCATTTAATATTGTGTCTATTATTTTATCGCAGTTACCACCAACCCTTGGACTACAAGAAATAGCAAGAACCTTCATTTAATCATCTCCTTATTGTTTAAATTTTAGCATATATATTATAACATAATTAATAGCATATTGCTATATTATTTTTCGCAATATGCTACATCATTCTACATATTTACAATATTATTCTACATTATTTTTTTATTCTTGCCAACCAATATGCTCCATTATTATTGCAGCAGTATCCTCTATTGCTTTTTTAGTTACATCTATTACTTTACATCTTAGTCTTTTCATAACCTTCTCTGCATATTCATATTCCAGCAATATTCTCTCTACTGTTGCATATTCTATTTGACTTAAACTTCCACCTAATCTATGTATTCTGTTCTTTCTTATTTCAATTAGCTCCATAGGGTCTATTGTAAGTCCAATTATTTTATTCCTATCTATCTCAAATAGTTCATTTGGTAACTGTACTTCTGGTACTAAGGGAACGTTTGCTGCCTTAATACCTTTGTTTGCAAGATATACGCAAAGAGGAGTTTTTGAAGTTCTTGAAAGTCCAAGCAGTACAACATCTGCATTCTTAATTCCTCTATCGTCTTTACTATCGTCATAAGCTATTGCAAATTCCATAGCTTCAATCTTTCTAAAATAGTCATTATCAAGCTTTCTAACAGCACCAGGCTTAAATATAGGCATTTGGTTTATTATTCTTGCTGTAGTTGCAATACAAGGTCCTAAAATATTTACAATATGTATTCCCTTTTCAACAGCTAAGCTTGTCAAAAAGTCTCTAATGTCAGCCATAACAATGGTTGATATTATCAGTACCTCCTTTGTATCCTCTATTGTTTCTATAAAGGATTTTACATCATCATAGGTTGTAAGATAGGGTACTCGCTTTATTTTTATATCATAATCAAACTGACTGGCTGTGGCTCTTGCCACTTGGTCAGCTGTTTCCCCTATTGAATCTGAAACTGCATAAATAATCATAGCCACACCCTCTTTTTGTAATATTTTATATTTATTTTACTACAATTTTAAGAAAAATAAAATAATTCCGAGAATAAATATAAAAAAATATATAAAAGAAGTAAACAAATGGCATATCTCAGCCTTTGTTTACTTCTTTATCCCTTAAAACTTCTGCTGCATCTTCTGGATACACACTATTTATTATAGCTCCTGTTGATATTTCAAATCCAGCGTGGATATTAGTTCTTGGACAAATATCTATATGAAGGTGATACTCCTTAACTTCCCTATTAATACAGTGAAAATACATATTATATGCTATATCACCTAAATTTCTATTGTATCGTTCAAATAAATCCTTTATAGTATATGCCAAACCTCTAATTTCATCTTCCGTCAAACTAAATAAAGAACTTACGTGCCTTTTAGGCAGTATTTGTGTTTGGTATTGATAAAGTGATGCATAGGGACACAATACAACAAAATACTCATTCTCAATAACTATCCTCTTATTTAAATTTACTTCCTTTTCTATTTCGTCACAATATATACAGCTTTCCTTTCCATAGTAATAATCCCTTGATACATCAAGTTCCTTTAAAATATTATTTGGAATAAAGCTAACGCCTATTATCTGCGAGTGTGGATGCTCAAGGGAAGCCCCTGCTTCTCTTTTATAGTTTTTAAATATTTGTACATACTGAATATCGGGATTTTTATAAATATCAGCTGAAACCCTTATATATAGTTTTATAAGCCTCTCTAAATCTTCTAAGTTAAAGTTATGAATACTACAATTGTGTTTATTACTCTCAACTACTACATAGTGAATTCCCTTTACATCTTGTTCATTTTGCATTGTTACTGCTGGATATTTGTTTTCAACAACCCTCATAATCCAAGGGTCACCAATCTTATATATTGTAGGAGGAGTACTCTCTTCATTCCCTACACAGAAGGGGCATTCCTTTTTGTATTCTACATAATCTGTGGTATTCTTATCTAAAAAATCCTTTGGTCTATCTGCCCTCTTTGCCGAAAATATTACTTGTTCTCCTGTCTCAAAGCTTATTCTGAAATTAGACATTCTGACCTCCTAAATTTTAATATATTATTATAATATGCTTTTGTTATTCCTTCATTCCTGTTGTTGCAATTCCCTTTATAAAGTTCTTTTGGAATATTAAGAAAATAATTATTGATGGTACTGAAAGAATCATAACTCCAGCAAGTACCTGATCCCAGAATTGAAAATATTGTCCATAGAAGGAATTAAGCCCAACAGGTAATGTATATTTACTATCGCTTGTGGCAAGTAAACTTGGCCATAGAAAACTATTCCAATTACCTGTAAACATCAAAATAAACTGCGTTGTAAGTGCTGGTCTTGCAAGGGGAAGAACTATTCTAAAGAATATACCAAATCTACTCAAGCCATCAATCATAGCAGACTCCTCAAGGGATTTTGGTATTGATAAAAAGAACTGCCTCATTAAAAATATTCCAAACAGGCTTGTTAAAAATGGTATAGTTAGTCCCTTATAAGTGTTTACCCATCCAAGCTTAGTTAAAAGAATAAATGTTGGTACCATAACAACTTGTCCAGGAACCATCATAAAGGCAAGTATCGCAAGAAAAAGAGCTTTTTTACCTGGAAAATCTATTCTTGCAAGTGCATAACCTGCCATTGAGTTAAAAAGTAGGTTCCCAAAGGTTACAACAAGAGCTACAAATATGCTGTTTAACATCCATCGTGCAAACGGAAACTTTTTCCATAAGAATACATAATTTTTAAAGCTAAGTTTACTAAAGTCAATTGCTAAATTATTAATTTCACTTGTAGGCTTTAATGAAGTTAAAATACTCCATAAAAATGGACCTATAGAAACTACTGCATAACCTATTACCAATAAATAAAATAGGACTCTTAAAATCCTCTTGCCCATCATTTCACCACCCTATTGATATTGAGTCTCTTCTCCAAATAACTTCTTTTGAACAAGCGTTAGTGCAAATATTATTGCAAATAATATAAATGCTATTGCACAGGCATATCCCATCTTAAAATCTCTAAATCCTGTTCTATATAGATATAAAACAACAGTCATTGTTGCATTTAGTGGCCCTCCATTACCTCCTGATACAACATAGGCTTGGTCAAACACTTGGAAGGTACCAATAAGTGAAACTACTAAATTAAAGAAAAAAGTAGGTCTTAAAAGCGGTAAAGTTACATACCAAAACTGTTGCCATTTATTTGCACCATCTATCCAGGCAGCCTCATATAAGGAATGTGGTATATCCTGAAGCCCTGCAAGGAATATAATCATATAAAGACCAACAGAAGACCAGATGGCCATTCCCATTATAGATGGAAGTGCCAATCTAACATCACCAAACCAGTTATATGGTGGAATTCCAAATAACTTTAAAAATTTATTTAATAGTCCATCTGTTTTAAAAATAAACATAAACATAACAGAAACAGCAACAGTAGATGTTACTGTAGGTATATAATAAGCCACTCTAAAGAAGGTTTTTCCCTTTATATCTGAATCAACAATTAAGGCTAAAATAAGTGCTATAATAAGCTGAATAGGAACAACACCTAAAGAATATAAAGTGGTATTTAAAAGAGCCTTCTTAAAAACTGGATCCTTAAGAGCATTTAAATAGTTATCAAATCCAACCCATTTTGCCTGCCATATAGTATTTTGATCAAGAAAGGAATACTCCTTAAAACTTAAAATAAATGCAACCACTAAGGGGCCTGCAAAGAAAACCAATGTACTTATAACAAATGGTAGAACAAAGAGCCAACCATCTATTTTTTCCCTCGTTTTAACTCTTGTTAAGGTGCCTCTTTTTGAGCTCATAAACTACCTCCTTTAAAAAAGGAAGCACTCAAGGTGCTTCCTTAATATTATTGTCCTACTTCCTTGGCAGCTTCATCTAATGCAGCCTTGCCATCATTTACTTTGTTAAATAATAGCTTTTCACCAGCCTTATTTAAAGCATCCATAATCTTAGTTGTATTAGCACCAAATTGGAATACTTGTGCACCCTTTGTTCCTTCAACAAGTGGTGTTCTTTCTGGATATTTTTCTGTATATAGTTGTTCCATTGACTTTCTTGATGGAATTGCAAGACCACTTTCTGCAACCATCTTTAGTGCTTCTTTTCCTGTTAAGAACTTTATAACTTCTGCAGCTTCCTTCTTGTGCTTTGAATTAACACTCATTGCATAAGCAACAGTAAAGGCAAGGTTTCCTTCCTTATCTCCCTTTGGAAGTTTAGTTATACCATACTTAACATCTGGACCTGCATCCTTCATAAATGGAATCATCCATCCACCTTCTATAACCATAGCAACCTTCTTATGTGCAAGAGCATCTCCATTCCATCCTTCACCAAGATCCTTTGGTTGCTTTGCATAGCCCTTCTTTATTAATGAGAAGTAAAAGTCTAATCCCTTTGCAGCCTCTTGAGTATTAAATGCAACTGCATCTCCTTCATTTATCTTTCCACCTGCTTGAAGCATAAATGGTATAAATCTTGCTGCATCAGCACTTAAAGACATTCCATATACTCCATCTTTAGTTAGCTTCTTTGCAGCTTCTTCAAGTTCTGCCCAAGTAGTTGGTTCCTTAACGCCCGCCTTTTCAAACATATCTTTATTGTAGAAGATTGCAAGTGAGTTAAAGTCCTTTGGAAGACCGTAAATCTTTCCATCCTTCTTGAAACCTTCAATTAGGAATTCTTCAAAATCCTTAACATCCTCCATATCAAGGTAGCTATCAAGTGGTTCTACAACTCCCTTTGATATGTAAGCTGGTGCCTGGAATACATCAAGATAGTAAACATCTGGTTCAGTTTTTGATGCAATCTTTGCTTGCAATGCTTGATTGTAATCTCCAGTTATAACCTGCTTTTCAATCTTGATGTTTGGATGTGTTTCCTCAAACTTTTTAATTTGGTCATCAAGAAGCTGAGTTTCTGCAGGTGATGAACCCCAGCAGCCAAGTGTAATTGTAACTTTTTCTTCCTTTGGCTGTTCTGTAGTTTGTCCTTCCTTTTTACCACAGCCTACGAATAATGAAGTAGTAATTAAAAGTGCAGTAGCTGTCGCTACAAAGCGTTTGAATTTCATATATTTTCCCCCTCTATGTTTTATTATTTATTTTTACTGCAAATGCAGTATTAAACTGTTTTAACTGATTCCCTCTCCACAAGTTCAGGTTCTATAACAACTCGTCCTATACGCTGTCCTTGAATTAAATTGAATAGTAAATTTGCAGCTGCTTCACCTATTTTCAGTGTGTCCTGCTTTATCGTTGTAAGTTTAGGTGAAACACATTGGGATAGATATATTCCATCAAAACCTATTAGAGAAATATCATCTGGAACTGTATAGCCTAAATCATTTATCCTATTTAGAGCACCTATTGCCATAATATCGCTTGCACAGAATATTGCTGTTAAATCCCTATGCCTGTTTATTAATTTTTCTACCGCTTCCTCTGCACCCTTATCTGTAAAATCTGCATATTCAATTAGAGTATTATCTACATTTACTGCATATCTATTATGGGCAAGGTAATATCCATCAAGTCTTTCATAGCTTACATAGGCATCCTTATGTCCATTTATAAAACCTATCTTTTTATGTCCATTTTTAAGTAAATACTCAACTGCCAAAAATGCTCCTCTTATATTATCTACACCAACACATCCTACATTAGGATTGTTTATATTTATATCATAAAGTACACAGGGACTATCTATCTTTGAAAGTTCTCTATAATATTCATCCGTCATTTTAAGTCCCATAATAAACATTCCATCTAACTGTTTATCCGAAAACAATTTTGAAAGCTTTTCATTTTTTTGTATATCGGATGTTGTGGATAAAAGCACTGTTTCATAACCTAATTTTGTGGCTGTGTTTTTAAAACTCATTAATATCTCAAAAACAAGAGGATTTAACATTCCAACTAAGTCATAGTCCTCTACCAACATACCAAGTCTAAAGTTCTTATTAGAGCTTAAACTTCTTGCAATAATATTAGGCCTATAACCTAACTCATCAGCAACCTTTAAGATAAGCTCCCTTGTTTCTGAGTTTATATCACTGTAATTATTAAAGGCCCTTGAAACAGTGCTTACAGAAACACCAGCTTTTTTTGCAACATCCTTTATAGTAACAACCTTATTTTCCATAATTACACCCCTTAATTCTTTTTATATTAATAATATTACTTCTGCAAGCACCCTTCAAGTTCTACTGTTACTACTTTATCTTGCAACCACTAATTTTTCATTTGCTGCTATACTGTAATCTTTACCATACACCTTTACATCTATATCCTTTTGTGAATAAATGCTTACATTTTTCCTATCTACAGTAACCTCAACCTTTGAACCTCTCCAATTTATTGTATATGTGAATTCATCCCAAACCTCTGGTATCCAAGGGTTAAAGTTTGGAACTTCATTTTCATCAACACTAAATCCTCCAAATCCAAAAACTGCACTTTGCCAAGAACCACCAGTTGAGGCAGCGTGAAGACCGTGTCCAGCATTTCCTTGGTTATCCTCAAGATCTGTTAATATTGTCTTTAGGAAATACTTATATGAATTTTGCGTGTCACCCACCGTAAGCCCCATTATTGAATACATAGATGGACTAAGTGATGACTTGTGCATTGTTCTTTTCTCGTAGTATTCATAGTTTATTTTCTTTGACTCTAAATCAAATTCTTCACCAAGAACAAGCATTAGCATAACTACATCTGGTTGTTTTATAAGCTGTGTATCGTGAAGCTTATGCCCTTTTAAATCTGGCCATACAGGCATTCCATTTTCATCGTGTTCTGTTATTTCAATATCTGCTAAATCAAAATACCCTTCAAATTGTTCAATGAGTTTTCCATCCTTAGCCATTGGAATATATATTTTATTGAGTTTTTCTTCCCATTCCTTAAAATCTAAATCTGAAATACCTAATTGGTTGCAGAGTGTTTCATATTTTATTCTATCCTTCTCCTTTAGCCACTCTTTTACCTCTAATGCCTTTTTCATATTCCACTTTGCAAGATAATTTGTATATACATTATTGTTCACGTGTTCATGGAACTCATCTGGGCCTATTACTCTATTTATCTCATATCTATCTTGAGCCTTATTGTATTCTAATCTACTATTCCAGAACTTCGCTGTATCAAGAAGTATTTCAGTTCCATAATTTATTAAAAACTCCTCATCCTTAGTTGCTCTAAAGTATTCCCATATACCAAAGGCTATATCTGAGTTTATATGATATTCCTCATCGCCTGTCCATATTCTAACCGGATTTCCATCGTAGTCAACTCCCCACTTTGGAGTAACCTCTGTACCATCATCTGCAGATTCCCAAGGGAACTGAGCTCCCTTAAACCCATTTAATTGTGCATTTCTTCTTGCACCATCTAATGTGTTGTATCTATACATTAATAAAGACTTTGCAACTTCAGGGTTTGTATAAACAAAGAATGGAAGCATAAAAATTTCAGTATCCCAAAATACGTGTCCTTTATATCCTTCTCCGTGTAGAGCCTTTGCTGCTATACTTACCCTTGGATCATCAGAGTAGGCAGATGATGCAAGTTGAAACAAGTTAAATCTGATTCCTACTTGGGCTGTGTCATCACCCTTTATCTTTACATCCATACCATCCCACAATCTTTGCCATACATTAGAATGTGCTTCTTTTTCGGCTTCATATCCTATGTTTATAAAATCTCTTAACTCCCTTTGTGCTACTTCAAAAAGCTCTTTTTTCGTATCCCTTGAAGTATAAGTAATACCATACTTAAAGACTGTATATTCTTTGCCTTCTTCAACGAAAAACTCATAAAGTTCCCTTACCTTTTCTCCAAGTTTTGTGTATTTTCTTGATTTGAATATATTTCCGTTTTCATCCTCCGATAAAACTGCTGTAGCCTCAACTATCTCTATTTTGTTGTCAAAGGTTCTTGTCTTTAGGGCTATACCTGGCTTAAAATCCTCTGCATCTAAAACTTCAAAATGCTTTGTAAGATTTGCTGGGTCTAATGTACTATTTACTACTGTTCCATCAATTATATTTTCAATAAACATTTTTGCCTTAAAGTTTACAGGCTTTATGATATATTTAGCAGCCCATCTATGAACATTATTTCTACTTACAAATCTTTCTGTTTTTATTTCTAATATTCTTCCACTCTTAAGTTCTACCTTATAATTTGAATATAAAATTCCATTTTTCATATCAAGACTTCTATTGAAATCCAAAAGGTTAGTACTATCTATATCAATTATCTCTCCATCTACATAAATATTAAAAATTAGAGGGTCTTGGCAATTTACTATTTCCGTAACCTGAGCAGTATTTTTATCAAAAACACCAGCAATAAAATTTCCTCTCTCGCCTATTTTAGAAAACTCTATTGCTCCTCTTAAACCTCTATAGCCATTTGCTAAAGTAAAAATTGTTTCGTACTTTCTATTCTGAGTTGAATTATACTCGTTTATTTCAACATTCCATACCCTATGCATATTTTTCCTCCTGTTTCGAAATCGTTTTTGCTAATTTTAATTATATATTATACCAAAAACGTTTTCAATACTTTTTTTGAAAAAATTTTTAGACTTTTTAAACTCCGTTTTTCTCTTTTTTTCTGCTTTATACTACATAAATAATATTAGAAATTTAATGTTATGTATTAATTTTCAAAAATAAACGCTTATTTAAGCAAAATACTAAATTATTTTTGTTTAAAATATACTTTGTTTACAAAAACGTTTTTGATATAATTGTATTAGACTTTATAAAGGAGGATAAGAATAATGATTAAGGGATGTATATTTGATTTAGATGGAGTAATTGTTGATACAGCAAAATATCACTATCTTGCCTGGAAGAGACTTGCAAACGAACTTGGATTTGAATTTACAGAAAAAGATAACGAAAGATTAAAGGGAGTTAGTAGAATGAAATCCCTTGAGATACTACTTGAAATAGGAAATAAAAAATTTGATGAAGAAACAAAGCTTAAGCTTGCTGAAAAGAAAAATGGTTGGTATGTGGAATACATATCTAAAATGGATGAGAGCGAAATATTAGATGGAGTTAAGGCTTTTTTAACAGAACTTAGAGAAAAAGGAATAAAAATTTCTTTAGGTTCAGTTAGCAAAAATGCAATGACAATACTTAAAAATATAAATCTTTTACCATATTTTGATGCTGTTATTGATGGGACAAAGGTTGCAAATGCAAAGCCAGATCCAGAAGTTTTTTTAAAGGCTGCTGAAGAACTCAAATTAAAACCAGAGGAATGCTGTGTATTTGAAGATGCAGTTGCTGGAATTGAAGCTGCAAGACGTGCAAATATGAAGGTTATTGGTGTTGGTTCACCTGAAATTTTAGGCGATGCTGATAAGGTTATTGATACTTTTAAAGGTGTTACAATAGATATACTAAATTTCTAAAAATAAAGGATAAGTCATTGCTCCCCCTTCGACTTATCCTTTATTTTCAACTCTTTTTTAAGTATATTATACTTAATACTACGATTAGAATGCCAAATATCTGTATAGGAGATAATATTTCGCCTAAGAATACAGCACCAAGTATTGCAGATGAAGGAATCTCAAGGGTGCTTATAATGGATGTACTAACTGGTCCTATATGCTTTATTGCTGAATATAAAAGTGTTAGAGGTATTATTTCACAAAATAGAGCTAAATTTAGTGCATTTTTAATTGAAACAAAATCAACATAGGATAGCTTTAGTATAAATTTATAATTAAAAATAAACAGCACTATTAGCGAAAACATTGTCGTATAGAAGGTTATAACCAGCTCATTTACATCTTCTACAATCTCCTCTGCATAAATGTTCATAGCTGAATAAAATACTGCCGATAAAAGTCCATAAATTATTCCTTTGTATATACCTCTTGTTAGTTCTATGCTGAAAAGATTTAAAACAAGTACACTACCTACAAAAGAAAATAAAATAGAAACTACTTTCTTATACCCAATCCTACTTTTTTTGAATAAAGAAGTATAAATAGCAACCATAGAAGGATAAGTATAAAGAAGAAGAGTCGCCTCTGCTGCAGTTAAATATTTGAAGGATGTATAAAAAAACACCGTCATAAGCGTATTGAATATAGCACCCTGTATAAATAATTTTTTAAACATTGTTTTAGTTAATTTAAGAGAGTCTTTATATCTAATCAAGCATATTAGAAATAAAATAACTCCAGCAATTATATATTGAAGCATTAAAAGATCAACTGGTGAAAAATTGCTGCTATAACCCTCTTTAACAAAAATACCGGCTGAACCAAAAAGTACAGCCGAAATTACTGCATATATAAAACCTCTTGTCTTCATCCTCATCAGTCCTTTTTTATTAGTCTTTCTTTTAGTATTTTGTAAACTTCTTCACATATTATATCATACTTTACTCTATTAAAGGAGGGCATATTCCTAAAATGGGTTTTAACCCCAAGAGGTCTAAAGGGTATTAAAACCAATCGGGTATAATCATTTAACTCCTTTAGAAGTTCTGCTAACTTTTTTATCTCTTCTATGCTATCGTTATATCCCTCAACCAAAACATACCTCACTTCATATAAAAGATCTGTCTTAGCAAGTATGTTTAAATTTTTTAATACCAATTCATTGGAAACTCCTGTAAGAGCTCTGTGTATATAATCATCAACTGCCTTAACATCAAGCATAAAACCATCAACACAGGATATTAACTTATTTAAATTCTCATCATTTATAAGTCCATTTGTATCTATGAAGGCTGTTAAGCTACTATTATTCTTTACCTTTTTTACTACATCAACAATAAAATCTGTTTGAAGAGTACATTCTCCTCCTGAGAAGGTTATGCCATCTAAAAAAATTTCATTTTTTAGTATAAGTTTCACAAGTTCATCTGATTCAATTTCAAAATATTTAGGAGATGAAAAGTTTAAACACACCTCTAAGCATTTATCGCAGCCTATACACCTTTTTCTATCGTATTTTATCCTGCCCTCCTCTATACTTAAAGCCCCTGTACTGCAGACCTCTAAACATTTTTTGCATAAAGTACACATCCTTTGCGTCTCAGGATTGTGGCAATAGAGACAGGCCATATTACATCCCTGCATAAATATGGCCATTCTATTACCTGGTCCATCAATAAAGCTATTTTCTATAATTCTATTTACAAATCCCTTCATTCGATTTCTCTAACCCTTCTATCTAATGTTTTGTTGTTCTTTATGCTCTCTGCACCAAGCTTTACAGTATCCTCACGAATCACTTCACCACGATTATATTTTTCAACATCACTTCTCTTTACCAAATATCCTGTTATTCTTATAAGCTCTGAATCACTTGTATTTAGTGCAAAAACCTTTATACCGCTCTTCATTGCTGCATCTATTATTTTAATAACACCATCTATATTTTGCTTTGCTGTCTTATCAAATATATATATGTCGCTAACACCTGTATTAAAATGCCTATGCAGCCTTCCTTCAGTTTTTACTTGATCATATATACTTGGTTCATTACCTATTTTTATTCTAACTCCTGCTGTAACATCTATATCAGAATCTATTCCCGATTGTGCGTGAAGTCCTATTTTTCCATTAGTACCAAAACATCCATATCCTTCAATGCTATCTATTACTCCCTTTATCTTCTCTAAGATTTCTTCTCCGTATTTTGTTGCCTCTTCATCGTGACCAAGCTTAAGGCCTGTTAAAAGCTCTATACATTCATATAGGCCAAAAACACCTGCCATAGAAGTAAAATTATTTATGTCTATGAGCCCCTCTCTTGCAAGAAAGGAGGTTTCAAAGAATTTTGCCTCTTCAACTATAAACTTTGCCCTTGCATTTATTACTTCACATAGGGAATCCACTACATTTGGAAGAACATTATCCATAAAATCCTTGTAGTCCTTTGCCTCCTGTGCTGCCTTTTTTAAATTTAATCTTACTAATGTATAGCTGCCTCCACCTATTTTAAGTGTATTGTAGCAGCTTGCAACTCCATAGTTTTCACCCAATATATTCTTTATTTCTTTATGATTTACAAAATATGGTTTACCTATTTCAAGAGCAACCTCTGCTGCAAATTTTGCAAAATCTGGGGATGTTTCATCCTTACAATATTTAAGGGAAATGTTTGGAACTGCCTTTTTAAGCTCTCTTTCCATTTCTAATATAGTTCTTCCTGCTCTTGTTTCCTTTGGGCCTATGTTCATATGAACAAAGGCATCTGGAAGCGTCTTTTCTATATTTATAAGAAGCATCTTTATTAGATTTCTTGCTTCTTTTTCTGAAACTGTATCAATAAACTTTTCAAGTATATAATCAAGCTGTCCAACATAAACAGGATATCCTGTTATAGATGGAACATACTGATATATTATCATAAGTGCATTAACTGCCTCATACATATCCTTTGGTGGTTCTATTCCTAAATATTCACTTCCCTTTTCTATATACTTCTCGTAATCTGGAAGTATATATCTTGGTCTATAGGGAGCGTGTCCTTCAAATATATCACAAAGTATTCCCTTCTTTAAATGCTTTTCGGTTTTTACACTTAAGTTTACATAGCTTAATGTGTTTTCTGCTGCCTGTGCCAAAAGGTGTTTTTTCTCTTTGTAGTCTATGTTAGTGTTTGATATAATTTCAAAAACATTCATAATATCACCTCAATTTTAGTATAACACAGATGAGGGGTTTATAAAAGAAAATAAGTAAACAAAAGGTACCAAATACCTTTTGTTTACTTCTGCCTGTTGAAATTGATTAGCCCCATAAAGGATTTCTTAGGCATTGATTCATTTCGCTAATCAATTCTAAGCTTTTCTTTGTTTGAAAAAGTCCTACCCTCGCGATGCCATCGTCCTGATGGCCGCTCGGCTCGGCACGTCCTGTGCCGAATTACGGACTTTTCCAAAGTCGAAAAGCTAAGAATTGCTAAAGCTCATGAAATATGCCTATTTGAAATCCTTTTATGGGGCTTTTCAGATTTTTGCTACAAGACAGGTTTGTCAACAATCTCAAATAAACAAAAGGGTCAAACACCTTTTGTTTACTTATTATACTCCAACGACTTTTCAATAATAGTATCTAAAAGCTGTGAAAAGCTTATTCCTGCTGCCTTTGCACTCTTTGGGAAAAGGCTGTTTTTAGTCATACCAGGAAGAGTATTAACCTCTAATATATAAGGAATACCCTCTTTTATTATCATATCTACTCTTGCATATACCCTACACTTTAATAGTTCATAGGTTTTAACTGCCATATATTCTATCTTTTCCTGAAGCTCCTTTTCAAACTCAACAACAAATTCATCAGCTCCACCATCGGCATATTTTGAAGTATAGTCAAAGAAGGCTGATTTTGGTTTTATTGCAAGTATAGGAAGCATCTTACCATCAAGTATTGGACAGGTTATTTCATCACCCTTTATATACTCCTCTATCATAACTTCCGTATCATATTTTAGAGCTTCTCTTACTGCTTCCTTAAGCTCATCTTCATTATTAACTATTGTAGTTGCAACACTTGAACCTCCTGAGTTTGGTTTAACAACAAGAGGATATCCCATCTCTTTTACCTTTTCCATATCAAAGTCAATGCTCTTTACAATAATCCAATCTGCTGTATTTAACCCTCCAAACCTTAATATTCTCTTTGTCATATCCTTATCCATACATATTGCACTTGATAGCACTCCACATCCAGAATAAGGGATATTTAATGTTTCAAGTACACCCTGTACTGTTCCATCCTCTCCAAAGTGTCCGTGAAGTGCAATAAAGGCAAAATCTATTCCCTTAACCTTTTCAATTAGTTCCTCTTTTTTATCTATTTGAATTGGTACAACCTCATACTTTGTTTTATCAAGATTGTTTGCTATTTCCATTCCTGTTTTTAGTGATATTTCTCTTTCTGAAGATATTCCACCCATTATTACTCCAATTTTCATTTTAATCCCTCCAATTTCTTTACTACATCTCCTATTATTTTAAAACCTCTCTCTATTTCTTCATTCGTAACTCTTGATATGCCCAGTCTTAATGTATTTTCCCCCTTATCATCTATATAAAACACTTCTCCTGGTGTAAATATAACCCCCTGCCTTAGGCACTCCTTCAACACATCCCTTGCTGATGCACTGTTTAACTCTAAAAACAGATGAAGCCCTCCCTCACCTAATATTCTTTTATGTGGTATATATTTTTTCACACATTCAAGTGCCCATTCGAACTTATCTCTATATATCCTTTTGACTTTATTTATATACTTTTCTAAATTTCCACCATTTAGATACTCAAATAAAATGGCCTGATCTAAAAAGGAGGTGTGTATATTAAGACTCCTCTTTAAACTTTCAATATAATCTATCAAAACCTCATCTGCTAAAATCCAACCTATCCTTAGACCAGGAAATAGCACCTTTGAAAAACTGCTTATATATATAATGCTATTACCATCATCAAGTGCTGCAAGAGGCAATATATGAGAACTATAGTATCTTAATTCCTCATTAAATCCATCCTCTAATATTGGAAGTTTATATTTTTTTGCAATTTCAAGTATTTTAAGCCTATTCTCTGGTGAAAAAACAACTCCAGTTGGATTGTGATACGATGGAGTCAAATACAAAAGCTTTGGATTGTTGTTTTTTATTCTATCCTCAAGAATTTCAAGGTTTAACCCCCATTCCTCTATATCAACCGGGATTAAATTCAGTCCTTTTAGCCTCATTGCATTAATGGCTGTATTGTGGGTTGGGTTTTCACAAAGTATTTCATCCTTATCATTACAAACAGCACCCAATACTAAATTTAGTGCCTCTGTATAACCATTTGTAATTATAACATCCTTTCCCTTAAGATTAATACCCTTTAGCTTTAAATACTTCTTTATTTCATCTATCAGAGGTTTATATCCCCTTGCATAACCATAGTTTAGTATTTTGCCCTCCTCAAGGGAAATTCTATTTAAAAAGGCTCTTTTAAGTTCATCAACATCGAATAGATTAGGATCTGGGGAAATACTTTTAAAAGAAATCATACCCTTTTCCCACTTTGGTTCACTTTTTGTTATATCTATCTTATCCGCCAAAGTCACTAATTTTGTTAATTTTTCTCTCCATTCAATATTGAAGACAGTTTTTTGTGTGTTTTGTATTTTAGATACAAAATATCCCTTTGCCTTTTTTTGATATATAAAACCCTCATCCTCTAAGTAATTATAGGCCTCAATTATTGTATTTCTTGAAACCTTTAGCATCTTTGATAGTTCCCTTGTTGATGGAAGCCTTGTATCCGCCTGTATCATTCCCTTTAGAATTATCTCTTTAAGATAGTCCTTAACCTGAAGATAATATGGTTTATCATCATTAAGTTGAAAATCATCAAACATACACATCACCTAATTATATTGTGGCACATTTAAAACAAAAAATAAAGGACCACAGGATTCATTTATATAAATTCCTGTGGTCTAATCTATTACACAGTTACTGTTTCAGTTTTTACACTATCAACCTTCTCCATAGTTATTCCTGTAAATCCATAGAATATTGATACAAGTGGATTAATTAAATTTAAGAAGGCAAATGGTAGGTATGCAAATGGATGTACTCCTAAGGTGCTGTACATGAAGCCTCCACAAGTGTTCCAAGGTATAAGTGGTGATGAAAGTGTACCTGCATCCTCTAAGCATCTTGAAAGATTCTTTGGATGAAGTCCCTTTCTATCAAAGGCATTCTTATACATTCTTCCTGGAACAACTATTGATAGATATTGGTCACCTGCTACAATGTTAGTAAATATACAGGATAATATTGTAACCAAAACAAGGGAACCTGTGCTGTCTGAGAAGGAAAGTAATCCCTCTGCAAGTCTCTCAAGGAATCCTGCCTTTTCCATTATACCTCCAAAGGTCATTGCACAAAGAATAAGCGAAACTGTATACATCATACTCTGCAAACCACCACGTGAAAGTAGTGAATCTACTATTTCAAATCCTGTTTCTGATACATATCCATCATTTAATACATTAACAATTGTACCAATTGATTGATGCTGGAATATTGCTGCAAAAATTGCACCAAGTAAAGTTCCCATAAATAGTCCTGGTATTGCTGGAACCTTCTTTACAACCATTATTATAACCACAATAGGTGGTATAAGTAGCCATATGCTTATTGAGAATTGGCTTGATAATGCATTAAGTATTTGGTTTATCTTTTCATAATCAAGGGACTTTCCTGCGTATTTTGCACCTAAAATTCCATATAGAACAAGTGATATTAGTAGGCTTGGTGCTGTTGTATATATCATATGTCTTACGTGATCAAATAGTGTTGAACCTGCCATTGCTGGTGCAAGATTTGTTGTATCTGATAGGGGTGACATCTTATCTCCAAAATATGCACCAGATATAATCGCACCCGCAACCATTGGTAGTGGAATTCCAAGTCCTTGTCCTACCCCAAGAAGTGCTATACCTACTGTACCTGCTGTTGTCCAAGAACTACCTGTTGCAAGAGAAACTATACAGCAGATTATACAAGTTGCAACAAGGAATACTCCAGGGGATAAAATCTTTAACCCATAGTATATCATAGCTGGAACGGTACCTGATAAAATCCAAGCACCTATTACTGTTCCAATTATCATAAGTATGATAATTGCCTGCATTGACATTGAAATAGTATCTATAATTCCTTTTTCTATGTCCTCCCATTTATAGCCAACCTTAACTGCCATTATTGCTGCAACAAGTGCTGCAAATATTAATGGGATGTGTGGACTTCCCTTAAATTTAATAATTGTAACCGATAAGAATACAACAAGTGCTACAACTGGTATTAATGCCTCCCAAACAGCAGGCCTTCTTGGTATTTTTGACATAATTTAACCCCCATCCTTTCATTTTTGTTTTTCTTTAATTTTAGCATTGCAATCTTTTAAATTCAAGAATATTTAAAATATTCTTAATAATTTAAAGTTCGATATAATAAGACAAATAAAACGAAAATAAACTGGCACCTCTTTAATTTAATATTTTAGCATACTAAACTGAACATTTAAGATTATACTATTAATTTTATAATTATGCAATAAAAATTATAATATTTTTCTTTTACAATTTCTAAATATTTATGTATTCAACTCTATATTTAATCAACATATTAAACCGACTTTATGGTTATTATAATATTATAGGAATTCATAGCAGATTAGGAGGATTTTTATGGATAGACACACAATTGATTTGTTATCACTTATTGCTGTAGTGATTGGAGGTGCTAACCTTGGACTTGCTGCATTTCTTGGATACGACCCACTTGCTACTATCTTAGGAGGATATGCAACTTACTATACAAAGGTTGCATTCATAATAATTGGGGTTGCCTCCCTCTGGACTTTTTATGCATACCTTTTAACTCCAGGAGAACAAGAGTGGCACCCAGGTGAAATGTGACATTTTTCATAAATTGCTTAGTATATAACTAATTACCCATACAATCAGCCAATTTATGCAAGTGTATTATGGATTTTAATTAATTTATTAATAAATACCAAAGTAATTTAACCAATAAAATATACAAGCATTGAACTTTCCTTAGTTACAAAAAACTTTCTAAGACATAAGTATTTATTTCATAGGCTTCAATTAATAACGTTGAAATACTTAATAGAGATAAAAAATGTTGGGGTGTACCCAACATTTTTATTTGCATTAATTTTTGTTTTATATCTGATTCAAATATAAATCAATTTTTTATTTTTAATTAATATTTGTTGAATATGTTGTAGATTTCTGAAAACAATTCCTATTATTGGATAATGTCACATTTCACTTGGGTGGCACTATTTCCTGCTTCCAGGTTTTATATATGGTATTACTTGTTTACATAGTGGACAATTATCTGGTTCAAAGGTTTCTAATTCTATCTTTAATGCACTATACACAGGGTATCCTACATCCCCTACTGTTCTATCAACAAGACAGGCTATTCCAACAACCTCTCCACCACATTCCTTAACAACATCTGCAACCTCAAGGGATGATTTTCCTGTTGTTACAACATCCTCTGCAATAAGTACCCTTTCTCCCTTTTTAATTTCAAATCCCCTTCTTAGCTTCATTATACCATCTTCTCTTTCTGTAAAGATGGCCCTTTTATTTAGCTGCCTTCCTATTTCGTATGCAACTATTATTCCCCCCATTGCAGGGCCTACTACAACATCTATATCTAAATGCTTTATTTTTTCAACAACCTCCTTTACAACCTTCTCTGCCTTATCTGGATACATAAGTACCTTTGCACACTGCATATATCTATTGCTGTGCCTTCCTGATGACAGTAGAAAATGTCCCTCTAATATTGCTCCTGTCTCTTTAAATATATTTATCATAATACCCCTCCTATATCATTCCTCTTATTTCATCTAAAGACTTTATATTTTGCTCTATCATAAATTTTTCAATTCCTTCTATTATTTCAATACTTGCTCTTGGGTATATAAAGTTTGCTGTACCTATTTGTATTAGGTGTGCACCTGCCATTATAAATTCAATTGCATCCTTATAGTCAACAATTCCACCAAGCCCACAAACCGGAACATCAACTGCCTTAGAAACCTCATATACCATTCGTAGTGCAATTGGCTTTATGGCAGGGCCTGAATAACCAGCAAATATATTGTTAAATACCGGCTTTCTTTTATATATATCTACCGCAATCCCCTTAAAGGTATTTACCAATGATATGGCATCAGCACCTGCCTCTACACACTTTACAGCCATATCAACAATATCCTCTGCATTAGGAGATAGCTTAACCATAAGAGGCTTTTTTGTTACCTCTCTTACCCTATTTACAACCTCTTTTGCTATACTTGATTTTATTCCAAAGTTCATACCACCTTCTTTTACATTTGGACAGGATATGTTTAATTCAATCATATCAATTTCTGTTTTATCTAATTTTTCTGCTCCCTTTACATAATCCTCTATGGAGGAGCCTCCTAAGTTTACAATTATTGGTACTTTAAACTCCTTCATCCTTTGAAGGTGTTTTTCTATAAACTCATCTATACCAGGGTTTTGTAGTCCTATGCTGTTTAACATTCCTCCCCTTACCTCGTGTATCCTTACACCTTCGTTTCCTTCCTTTTTATTTAATGTTAGCCCCTTTGTTATAAGTCCACCAAGCCTTGTTATATCAATTATTCCATCATATTCAACTCCAAATCCAAAGGTTCCCGATGCCACAAGCACAGGATTTTTAAAATCAACTCCACAGAATTTAACATTAAGCACTGAAAACCACATCCGTTCCTTTAAATACTGGTCCATCTACACACACTCTTTTTTTGCCTTCCTTTGTGTTGCAGGTACATCCAAGGCAGGCACCCACACCACAAGCCATCTTATTTTCCATAAGCACATATACAGGTGTTGCATAAATTTTACACATATCAACAACCCTCTTCATCATAGGCTCTGGGCCACAACAAATTACAACATTGTATTCAAAGGGGTTAAATATTTCTGTTATAAATCCTCTGTAGTAGGCTGTATCCCTTTCAGAAGCAATGTATATATTCTTGCAGTATTTTTTAAACTCATCTATTAGATACGGACTTTTATTAAATCCTGCATAAAGGTCAACCTCTCCATCTAAACACTTTGCAATCTGAAGCATCGGTGCAATTCCTATTCCACCAGATATAAGTGCTATTTTGCCTTTAAACTTTTCAGTATAGAGTCCATTTCCAACTGGCCCTAATACATATACTTTATCTTCTGCCTTTAAACTGCTTAATATTTTTGTACCTCTTCCCTTTACCTGATAAGCAAACTTTACTATACCATTTTCACTACTATGAACACTTATAGGCCTTGCAAGGATAGGTTCATCCTCCCAAGCCTTAAGCATATAAAATTGTCCTGCCCTTACATCATCCTCTATTTCCAAACTTAAAACATATATATCATCCTGAACCTTTACATTTGAATAGACTAAAACCTCTTTATATTCCATTTAAAATCTCCTCCCTCATCCTTAATACTTCTTTTCTTGCAGCTACATCAAAATCATCTCCATATTTCTTATAGGCAAGGAGTATTCCCCTGGAGGAATTTACAACTCCACCATTCTTCCCCTTCATAAGCCTTCTTACATCCTCAGAGGTTCCTCCCTGTACACCATAACCTGGTATTAAAAAGAAACTATCTTTATATCTTTCTCTTATGTTAGCTGCCTCCTTTGTATCTGTGCACCCAACAACAAAGCCTATACTGCTGTACCCACACTCACCTTTATATCCTTCAGCCACCTTATTAAACAAATCCCCTACCTGCTCATATACTCTTTTTCCATCCTCAAGCTTCATCATCTGTATATCACTTGAACCTTTATTGGATGTTTTAAGGAGTAAAAATATCCCCTTTTCCTTCTCCTTTACATAATTTAAATATTCTTCTACGCTGTCTAATCCCATATAGGGATTTAGTGTTATAAAATCCCCCTCAAAGTCCCCCTCAAAGTGTGCCTTTGCATACATTCTTGCTGTACTTGATATATCGCTTCTTTTTATATCACATATTGCAATTAGTCCCTTTTCCTTTATATATTTTAGTGTTTCTTTATAAACCTTAAGTCCCTCCACTCCAAGTGCCTCGTAGTATGCTATCTGCACCTTATAGCAGGCAGATATATCATAAGTTGCATCAATTATACTTCTGTTGAACTCAAATAAAGCACTATACTCATCCTTATGTTTTTTCAGAAATTCTTCTGGTATATAATTGATTGAAGTATCAAGCCCTACACACACAGGGCCTCTTTCTTCTACAAATTTATATAACTTGTCTATTATCATCCTCATCACCTCTTTTATAAACAATCCTGCCTGACTTTATTGTCATTACAACTTCTCCAAACAGTTCCATACCATCAAAGGGTGTATTTTTGCCCTTTGAAACAAATCCTTTAGAATCCACCCTATATTTTTTATTTAAATCCACCAAAATAACATCTCCATCAAATCCTGCATCTATTTGCCCCTTATTAAATCCCATAAGTTTTGCAGGATTTTTAGACATAAGCCTGCTTAATTTTTTTAAATCTATGTGTCCATTTTTTACAAGATATGTGTAGCAAACTGAAAAGGCAGTCTCAAGGCCTGAAATGCCTGGTGCTCCTTTTTCTTTATCCTCCCTTGTATGGGGTGCGTGGTCAGTTGCAATTACATCTACATAATCATTCTTTATAGCATATATTAATCTATCTACATCCTCCTTTTCTCTAATTGGAGGATTAACCTTGTAATCATTATCATATAATGCTATATGATGCGGAGTAACCTCACAGGTCACATTTACTCCCTCCTCCTTTGCCCTTATTATCTCATTTATTGATTCCTTAGTACTAACGTGGGCAATATGGAGAGGTGTCCCTGTAAACTTAGCAAGGGATATGTCTCTAATAGTCATTATGTTTTCTGATAGCCTCGTATCAATCTTTGAAATTTCCTCATCCTCTGCGTGGGAAATTACAGTTATGCCCATCTTCTTTGCCTTCATCATAGCATCCAGCATAACCTTACTTCTTAATACTCCCCTACCGTCATCTGATATAAACCTTGTTGGGAACCTTAATTCATCAAGATGTGAAATATCTTTGCCTTCCATATTTCTTGTAATCGTAACAGTTTGATGTATGTCAATTAGATTGACTTCCTTAGCCTTTGATATGACGTATTCTAAAATATTGCTATTTGAGCAGGGCGGGTTTGTGTTCCCCATTAAGTTTACCCCTGTATATCCTCCCTTTACAGCAGCTAAACTGCCTGTTAATATATTCTCTTTATAGGTAAACCCAGGATCTCTAAAGTGACAGTGCATATCCACAAAGGAGGGAAGAAGCACAAGGCCCTTCCCATCAACAACTTTACAGTCCTTATTAATATTTGTTCTAACTTCCTTAATTACTCCATTTTCTATATAAACATCTAATATTTCATCCTTATTAAAATCTACAACCCTAACATTTTTAATTAAAATATTCATACTACACCTCCATATTTGAATAAGCCTCATCACAATATAAACATCGATATTCTCCCCTTTGCTTATCGACAAGGTAGAATATATGTTTTATATTAGGCTCAATGGAGGTTACACATCTTGGGTTTTTACATTTTATGATATTAACAACCTCTTCAGGAAGGTTAAGCTTTATCTTCTTTGTTATAACTTCATCCTCTATTATGTTTATTGTTATATTTGAGTCTATCAAGCCTAAAACATCATAGTTTAATTCAATTATGTTTTCTATTTTTATAATATCCTTTCTTCCAAGCTTATTGCTCTCAGCGTTTTTAATAAGTGCAACATTATAATCTGCTCTATCAAGACCTAAATATTTAAATATGTGTATTCCAAGACCAGCTTTAATATGGTCAATTACAATTCCATTTTTAATACTATCTATATTAAGCATTTTCTTCCACCCCCAAAAGCTTCATAATAAGTGCCATTCTAACATACATTCCGTACTTTGCCTGTTTAAAGTAGCAGGCCCTTTTATCTTCATCTACCTCATAGTCTATTTCATTTACCCTTGGGAGTGGATGCATTATAATCATATCTTCCTTTGCTCTATTTACCTTATCCATATCAAGTATATAGCTATCCTTTAGCCTTAAATATTCTTCCTCATTGAAAAATCTCTCCCTCTGAATACGTGTCATATAGAGTATGTCAAGTTCTCCTATTACATCCTCTAATCTTTCAACCTCTACATACTGTATATTATTTTTATCTAATACCTCTTTTCGTATATAATCTGGTACTCTAAGTTCCTTTGGGGATATTAATACGAACCTATTATTTTCATATCTTGACGTGGCCTTAATTAAGGAATGAACTGTTCTACCAAATTTCAAATCTCCACAAAGACCAATTGTAAGATTTGAAAATTGGCCCTTTAGACATTTTATTGTTAATAGATCTGTTAATGTTTGAGTTGGATGTTGATGTCCTCCATCACCTGCATTTATAACAGGGATAGATGAATACATTGAAGCAAGTTTTGGTGCCCCCTCTTTAGGATGCCTCATAACTGCAATATCTGCATAACAAGAGATGGTTCTAATTGTGTCTCTTATGCTTTCTCCCTTTGCAACTGAAGATGAGTTAGGTTCTGAAAAGCCTATAACGCTTCCACCGAGTCTAAGCATCGCTGCCTCAAAACTAAATCTTGTCCTTGTACTTGGTTCATAAAAAAGAGTTGCTAATAGTTTCCCTCTGCAGGCATCCTTAAATCTGCCTTCGTCCTCAATTATCTTTTCTGCCAGTGAAAAGATTTCATCAAGCTCAGAAGTTGTAAAATCCATAGGGTCAATTAAATGTCTTCCCTTTAACACATTATCTCCTCCTTTTTAGCCTCACGGGGCTAATTTAAAGGTATAAAAAAGCCTTCCCCTGCGGGAAGGCATAATACACCCATTGACTTTCTCAACCTTCCCAGCCTCTCTGGACTGTTTTTAAAGGTTTTTATTATAATACCATATTTTTTATTTTGAGTCAATCTTTTTTGAGTTGTTTTATTGTCTCCTGTATTTTTTTCTTATCACTATCACTTATACTATCATCCTTTAATAATTTTTCTAAGTCATCAACTATCTTTGGCTTTTCTAAATACTTATCTGCAAAGGTTTTTAGAAGCTTTGTCATATCATCAGAATCAAGCTTTAAAATCTCCTTCATAAAGGAATCAGGGTTTTTCTTGTATTTATTGTATATTATATCTGTATAGAGCTGTTTTGCTGTACCTGTTAAATTCTTCCCCTGTTCTATAAACTTATTTAAGCTGTTAAAGTCTATTAGGTCAAAACCTTTTATAATTGATAGAATACTTTCCTGTTTTTCCTTATCAATCTTTGATAAATCAAGATTTTCTGATTTTACAATCTTTTTTACGTCTTCCAATTTAATATCTGAAAGTTTGTTTATTGCCTCTATGTTTAATCCATTATTTTTCTCTATGTTTTTATATACAATCAAAAGCCCAAAAGCCAATAATATAAATACTATTAAATTTATTATCCTTTTCAAAATCTCCACCTCCTAAAAAATTATATGTTTAGTAATATTTATATTATACATTAAATATAATTATAGTGTAAGTAATATTAGGAGGTCCTATTATGAATAAGCTTTACAAGGTTGCCTTTGTTCTTGTACTTATTGGTGCAATCAACTGGGGACTTGTTGGATTCTTCGGATTTGACCTTGTTGCTGCAATCTTTGGTGGTGCAGAAGCTGTATTATCAAGAGTAATCTATGCACTTGTAGGTATCTCTGGACTCATCCTAATCTATAACAAATTAGCAAAGAAGTAAATATGGGCCAAAGGCCCATATTTACTTCTTTATTTCATATCCTACTTTAATAATTCCACTCTCTAAAGCCCTTATAAAAACAGCATTTCTTAAAGGACAATAGGCTTTTTGCTCTACAAGTTCACATTCAGCAAAGCACTCTTTATTCCTTAAAACTACAAACTCTATATCTCCTATTTTAAAATTCTGTCCTTTATTTAGATTTACCACTTCATCAAACAACAGATTATATTTAAAGCGTCTGCTGCATAATCCCTTTAGGTTTATTTTTTCATCAAAATAAATCACACAGTCTAAAACCTCTTTTCCCTTTTTATATGCTCCCTTTATTCCTCCATCCTTTAAGACCTCAACCTGCTCTACCGATAATTGTATCCCCTCTTTATCCTCATATTTTATACATATCAATCTACTCATTTTATCACCTAAAAATAAAATATTTGTTTTGCATCATATCCCATCTGTTTAAATTTTGAATTTAAAAATTCAACTTTATTTATTTTAACTTTTATCATATTAAGCTTAAACGGTAGGTTTACTATATTTTCAAACTTATATCCCTTTAAATCAACAATTTTTTTATATTCATTTGAAGCAAACTCAACAAAAGAGACTTCACCCTCAATCTGCATACCAAAGAGTTTATTCATACCTTGGTATTTATCATATATTGCAACAGATACTCTGTTATTCAAATAAATATTAGCAAACTTTTCTCCACCCTCTGTTAAGAAATATAAATATCCATCTTTATAGGTGTATTCAATTGGAGTTGCCCTAACTTCTATTCCACAGGTTGTTAAAGTACAAGTTGTATTGCTATTAAGATATTCCTCAACAAAAAATCTTAATTTTTCATTTGGCATTCTTTTTATAACTACTTTATCCCTTAGTGTTTTTAACTCTTTTGCTACTTTGCATATTATTTCTATACTTTGTTCATCTACCAATATCTCTTTATCTATATCTTTAAATAGTTGCCTTATTGGAACTAAAAGTTCATTTTCACCAATAATTAAAAAGGCCTTATGTATTTGTTTAATAGAACTTAAATTCTCTATAAAAAATTTTAAAACGCATTCTTCTTCACTATCTAAAATAAATACACAAAAATTTATTAAGTCAAAGTCAATTCCTTGCTCTTTCTTCAAATTAATACATATAGAAGGCCCTAAAACCTTTGAAATAACATCTGCCATTCCCCTATTTTTATCATCAAAATAGCCAACCAAACACCCCTTCATAATAACACCTCTTTATATTTTATATTGTTCAAAATGTTTGCCTTTATATTTAAAAGCATTTACGGGGCACTGATGTATACATCTCTGACAACAAATGCATTTATCTTGAAATTCTATTTCATCTTTAAAATTTATGTTTTTTGTTGGACAATTACTAACACATTTCAAACATTTAACGCACAAATCATAATCTACACTGATTTTTTTCATCGCCCAAGTTTTAGCATATTTTTTAAAAAAGCTGTAAGCTAAATTCCCATATCTTTTTCTAATCTCTGATACTTCTTTGATTTTTTTTATATCTTTTAGAAAAGAGTCTACTATTTCATACACCAACTCTTCAGCTTTTTTAGTCTTTTGTTTTACTTCTTCTTTAGTATCTTTACCAAATGCAACCACATAAAAATTGTTAGGCATTACAATATGTTCTACAATACTAACATTAAATCCTCTCTTTTTTAATGTATCTGATAATATATTTGCACCTGCTGCTGATTTAGCTGCTTGGGTAGAAAATACAATACACCTTCTGCTATTTCCATTTAATATGTTTTTGTCTATCCATCTCATATAAACATCTGGAAAAACTTCTGAATGAATACAACTTCCAAATACCAAAATGGAATAATCATCTTTGAACTTTATTTGCTTAGTAACCTCTATTAAATCCATTTCATATCCTTTTTCTTCAAATGCCTTTTTGAATAATTTAGCAACAAACTCAGTATTTCCAGTACCTGAAAAATAGATAATAGCCCCCTTCAAATTATTACCTCCTAATTAAGTAAAGTATTAAAACATTATCTTCTACTTCTATAGAAAATTCATCAACCATCATACCAACTAAGTTAGTTTCATCTGAAGTATATGCATCTCCGGTTAAATTCCAATAAAGTTCCTCAACTTCTCTATATCTTTGAACTGAAAATATCTTTTCAAGTTTTTGTTTTACTCTTTCTATCTCCTCTTTATCCTTAAGATGTACCCTAAACCTTATTGTGGTTTCTTTATTAAAATCCAATGTAGAAGTTATATGACACGTATCTGTATTTTCTATAAAATATTTGTTAAGCTCATCCATTATCCTTAAAACTTTTTTTCTCTCTTTGCTCAACATTTTTACGCATTTCTCCTTTCACGATAGGCACTTATTAAAGGAATTAAAAACATTGCAACAAGCCCACCTGCAAAACCATTGTTATAAAGATTAAGTCCTGCGTGAAGATAACCTACACTTAATGCCATTGAAACGTGTAAGAATCCTGCAACCATACCCCATATAGGTCCAAATTCTCCTGCTATTGGTGCCAATGTAGTACAGAAAAGCATTGCCAGTAAAACGGCTGGAGAAGTTAAACTGTGTACATTTAAGTATGAAGATATCGCTGCACCCAATACAACTGGTAATGTATTATTTAAATGTTTTCCCAGAGCAGAAAATCCAACTATTGTAAACAAACCACCTATAATTGGTCCATTTAAATTGCTAATTAATAATGTAAAAGACATATATACAATACCCATAATGCCCATATTTAAAAGTGCTACATCTTCTCCATATAATACTGTAAAATCTGTAACAAGCTTACCTGAAGTCTTATTTAATTCCTTTAATTCATCAACTTTTATTTTACCACCAATCTTAATAGAATATAAAATCATAATTAAGAAAATTAATAAAAGTATAAATTCTACACCTACATCTCTATTATTATACCATAATAGCCTTTTGGGTATGTCTCCACCAAAGGCTCTTACATTACTAACTAATATCGTAGCTATAAATCCTGCGGTAAGCCCAGTATTGTATAGGCAATAGCCCTGATGAAATTTTAAACAATAGGCCGCAAGGGGTGGAAAAATAAATCCAATAAATATAGATATCAATATGCCAAGTATCATACTAAAATAAGGATGAACTATTTCAAGACCTCTAAATTGAATAAGAGTTGGTGAAAGATTTGTTGAGAATATCGCAATAAGTGCATAGTTTAAAAAGCTCTCCCTTTTGTATTTTGAATATAGCCATACACCAAACATAATTGGCCAAATATTTACTATGTTTTTACCAAACATTGCAAATCCAACACTTGTCCAAATAGCAGCGGTTATTGCACCGTTTGCCTTTGCCTTTAAGATTAGAAAAATTAAAGTATTTATTATACCAATCAAACCTGCATTAACAAAGGTTGCACCTATTCCACCTACTTCAAAGTAGTCTGTTATTAATATGTCTGGCTCCTTTATAATCCTTCCTAAGCCATAAACTACATTTATTAATCCATCGTGTACAATTCCAAATACAATAAAGCTTAAAAATATGAAAATAAATAGATAATGCAATCTATAATTCTTGTTCATAGAATCCCCCTTTATACCTTTTGATAAAATTATATCACAATTTTAAATATTTTGATATATTTAAAGGGGATTTTAAATTAATTTTTATATTTCAATCATCAAAGGTTACTGGTGATTCAGTCTCTCTACACCATCTTGTTGTTATACATATACTTATATTTCTTGGGCAAAACTTACAAATGCAACTTACATCTTCACCATTACATTTTCCCTCTTTAAAATATATGCATTTTTTACAATTACTATTAACCATAATACCACCTCCAAATTTAAAGGGGTTGAACTTCAACCCCTTAACAATAGCTTCTTCCACCAATTCTAAATCCTCTATAGTCCTTGTTTATTTCAAAATCATTTATAAGGAATGCGAACTCATTATCCGCTACAAACTTTACTCCTTCATACTCAAATACATCATCATTTTCACGTTGTTCATCCAGAACAACTCCAAACCTTGGGCCTCCTCAACCAAAACCCTCTAATGATATTCTAACTGCTGTTTTTCCTCTTTTTTGAAGTTCCTCCTTCAGGTCCTTTAAAACCTCATCTTTTATTTTAACCTTCATACTACACCTCCGTCTATTCATTTTTCTAATAAATAATCATTTTCTATTATTTTATTTAATTATATCACATTATTATAATATTTAAAGCTTTAAAAATTTTAATGTTAAAAAACAGTGAGGATGTGTCCTCACTGCAGCTTTATTCTTTTACCCCTACTTGTTTGTCTATCTGATTTAGGTATAGTTAAGGTTAGTATTCCATCCTTATATTCTGCTTTTGCCTCCTCTGCCTTTACCTCTGCTGGAAGAGGCACCACTCTTGAAAAACTACCATAATATCTTTCAACTCTTCTTAAATTTTCATCCTTATATTCATCAGACTTTTTAAACTCACCAGAAATTCTTACCTCTTCATCATAAACAACAATATCCAAATCATCCTTTGATATTCCAGGTATTTCTGCCTTAACCTTAACTTCATTTTCAGTTTCAATTACATCTATTCTTGGCCTTTCAAAATCTTCAAAGGAAAATAAACTATCCATTTGTCTTCTTAGTCTTTCCATTTCTCTAAAGGGTTCAATAGGTTTTAAATACATAAAGCTGCACCTCCTGTTTGTTATTTATAGTTTTATTTTTTGGAGGGTGCAGCTCTATTAAACAATTAAATTTAGACTAAAAAAGTTAATTTTTGTAATAATTTTATTGAATATAAAACTCCCAAGATAAGGGGTTGATGAAGCAAATATATTTCAAGAGACCTTCTGCTTATAAATTCAATACATTTAGATTTAACTTCAAAGGGTAAAATTCTTTTTCCTCTTTTGTATACTGATCTAAAAATAAATATTCCCAGTATGTAGTATATGATGTATGGGAAAATAGGATAATAATCCACCGATACAAATCCATAATATGTAAAACCAAAGGGGATTAAAAAAGGGTTTGTTATCTTTATACTCTGAGTAATCCTATATAGAAAATAGGCTATTAATTGAATTAATATTAGCCAATAAGTATTTAATTTGTTTAAAACAACTGAAAGCAAAGTCATAGTAGCTAAAAAATGTAATATACCAAACCTTATATACTCTTCTTTAAAAAAGATAAAGGAAATAATCGTTATAATTGATGCAAATATATAAAGTTTTAAAGCTTTTTTAATTGGACTTTTACCTAAGTTGCTACTTATTCCAGCTACTATGATAAAAAGCAATCCCGATACTTTCCCTATATAACACCAAAACCCAACTTCATAGTTAATATCTATACCCATAAACTCATTTAAATCATAGACTATGTGAAAGATGACCATAAGTAAAATTGCTATAAATCTAAATAAATCTATTTCTGTAATTCTTTTCATTTTATCATACCCTTTTTAATTATACCGCAACTCTACTCCATCTTCCACATTTATCTCCAAAATAACCTATTTTATATTCTCCTTCTTTTAATTCTACGACCTCACACATATTTGAACACCCGTTGCACTTAAACGTATTTGGCATTATCAAAGTATTGTGAATTCCAAAACCTCTAAAGGATGTTTTTTTGTTTAAAACTACCTGTTCCTTTGCCAAAATTGCTGCACCTATTGCTCCCATAACATCATAATGTTCTGGTACAAAGACCTCCATATCTAATAGTTCTTCAAAGGCCCTTTTCATACCTATATTTGCTGCAACCCCACCCTGGAAGAAAACTTTAGGCTTAATGTTTTTACCCTTTGCAACATTGCTTATAAAATTTCTTGCAAGTGCACTACAAAGTCCTGCTATAATATCAGAAACATCATATCCTAACTGCTGTTTATGTATCATATCCGATTCAGCAAATACAGCACATCTTCCTGCTATTCTAACCGGATTTTTAGACTTTAATGCATACTCTCCAAACTGTTCAATCGGTATTTCAAGCCTCTCTGCCTGCCTATCCAAAAAGGAACCTGTACCTGCTGCACAAACAGTATTCATAGCAAAATCAGTAACTACACCATTTTCAATAGTTATTATTTTACTATCCTGTCCTCCAATTTCTATTATTGTTCTTACCTCTTTATCTAAATTGACTGCTGCAACTGCGTGGGATGTAATTTCATTTTTTGCAATATCTCCACCTACTAAAACCTTTGCTAAGTATCTCCCACTTCCTGTTGTTCCAACTGCCTTTATATCACCATCTTTAAAAAATTCACTTAAAATTAAAAGCCCCTCTTGAATTACCTTGATTGGCCTTCCCTTTGTTCTTAAATAAAGTTTATGTACTAATTTTAAATCTTCATCAAGTACAACTATATCTGTACTAACCGAACCTACATCTATTCCTAAATACACATCCTTTTCCTCCCCTCTATCAAATCCAAAAAGGCTTCAATTCTTGTATAGTAACCAGCTTCTCCCGTCATTTCATCTACTACTAAAGAAAGAATTGGTATATTGTATCTTTTCTCTATATCAGGTAGTATCGCCTTAGACACAATCTCCGGCATACATCCAACGGGAAAAATTTGTATAAGACCATCAAATCCCATTTTATAGTTTAGCATTGCTTCTCCTACACACTCCTGTGCGTGTCCACCTATACACATTCCTAAATAATGCTTTGCCTCTTTATATATAGGGCTTCTATTTATTTTAAGTGCAGATAGTGCAGTATTTTTGACCCACCAACTTGGATAAAGGGTTCTTTTTGTTGATACACCTAAATTCATAAGAATATCCTCTATGTATAAATTGGATAGTGAGTCAATTATTGTGTATATTTCACCTATAATGCCTATTTTTATTGGTGTTTTAAAGTTATCTATTTCTATCCTATCCACTTTGTCTTTATAATTTTCTAATACCTTTAAGGTACCTTCTGCTCCCTTTGATTCTATTGCTTCTCTTTTTACATCCTTTAAAAGTTTTGAAAATTCACCTTTGTTTTTTTCATAACCAGCAAAAAATCTACATTCTTTTTCTATTTCATCTATTAAATTGATTGCCTTTAGGGCCATATTTAGAGCCTTTATCTTTTTATAGGTTGAAAGCCTGCTATCCTTTGCAACACTACTTAATCTATTTAAAAACTCTTTTATTCCTATTTTTGATGGCTCATCTATTACAATAAAATTTATCTGCCTTCCTAAGGACATAAGCACCTTCTTTTGAAGTTCACAATATTCTCCAAATCTACAGGGCCCACAGCTTCCTGTTATAAGAACAGTATCTGCACCCCTTTCTATACTTTCTATATAATTCCCAATCATTATCTTAAAGGGAAGGCAAATATCATCAGGAGAATGTAGACATCCTATTTCTAATGTCTTTTTAGTAGAGATTGGGGGAATTGTATATTCAACATCAAGTGCATCAAATAGTACCTTAGCTGCAATAAATGTATTACCCAAGTGAGGAAATGTTATATTCATTTTTTGACCTCCTCTTTAATAAATCGATGAATGCTTCTATTCGTGTATCGATACCTGCTTCCCCTGTATGCTCATCAATCTTAAGCACAAGATATGGAAAACTACCTATATCCTTTTTAATCAAGTCTATCGAAAAGGAATCTATACCACACCCAAAAGAGGAAATATATATAATTCCATCTATTTTTCCTGTTTCAACAAGAGAAATTGCACAGTTGTATGTGCTTCTTAAAAAGGTCCAAAAAGGTTTTTTAATCAATCTATAGGTATAATCATATGGTTCTATATTATCCTCCGTGAATACTTCTACCCCATTTTGATGTAGCTTTTTTGCCAAATTCATATTAATAAAATCATCGTAGATTAAATAAGGATGCCCAAGCAACAGTACTCTTAAATTAGGGTTAGATATGCTTGTTTTGTTATATTTGTATATATTGCTCTTAAAACCCTTATATGCCCTTTTAAATTTTTCTTTATCAACTCTAAAGGTTTTCGAAAAGTTGTATAGGGAATTTCTTAAAGTCTTTTCATTGTAGGCTGTTATTGTTGGGCAAATTATGTTTTTAATATCAAGTGAGTACTTAACCATTTCAGGTAAACCACAAAATTTAGGACATATAAACTCATTTTTATTTAATTTCATTATCCTTGGGACTAAAACTATATCACACCTATCCCTTAAATATTCAACGTGACCGTGAAATATCTTAACAGGCAAACAAGCCTCGTCTACGCAGTTTAATACTCCAAGGTCAAGTATTTCCTTATTAGTTTTAGGACTTACAACTGTTGTAAACCCAATAGTGTTTAAAAATTCCTGTATTGCATCACGATATTTTATATTCAAAAGTCCATTTGGGATTCCTATAATCATATCATCACCCTTATATCAAAATTCCTTATAAATTATTCCCCAAAATCACAACTTTTATACAAAAAAGAGTGCCAAAAGGCACTCTGAGATTGTTGATAAACCTAATTATTATCTAAATTGTAAAAAATCCCTATGAATGGATTTCAATGGGCTCTTTCGTGAGCTTTAGCAATTCTTAGCTTTTCGACTTTGGAAAAGTCCGTAACTCGGCACAGGACGTGCCGAGCCGAGCGGCCATCAGGACGATGGCATCGCGAGGGTAGGACTTTTCAAACAAAGAAAAGCTTAGAATTGCTTGGCGAAATGAACCGATGCCTTAAAATCCTTTATGGGGCTAATTAAAATATAACTTTTTCAACAGCCTGGAGTGCCAAAAGGCACTCTTTACTCTCCTTCAACCTCTATCATAATAGGACAATGGTCTGACCCCATCACATCAGTTAGTATCTTTACATCCTTTACTTTATCTATAAAATTCTTTGAAACAAAATGATAATCAATCCTCCATCCTATATTTTTTTCTCTTGCTTTAAATTTATAGCTCCACCACGTATACTCAACCTTTTCGGGATAAAAATATCTAAAGGTATCTATATACCCATTTTCAATAAACTTATCTATCCAAGCCCTCTCAATGGGCAAAAATCCTGAATATTTTTCATTTGCCTTTGGATTTTTAAGGTCAATCTCCCTGTGGGCTGTGTTATAATCACCACATATTATAAGTCTTTTACCCTTTTCAACTTCGCTATTACAATAGTCTAATACTGCATCATAAAATCTTAATTTATAATCCAGCCTTTCATCACTCATCTGCCCATTTGGAAAATATATATTTAAAAGAGTAAACTCATTAAACTCTGTTATAACTATTCTGCCCTCTTTATCGAACTCCTCAATTCCTATACCATATTTAACAGCCTTTGGTTCAATCTTTGTGTATGTAGCAACACCACTATATCCTTTTTTATCTGCAAAGCTAAAATATGAAAAATACCCCTCGATATTCTTTAATTCGTCCTTTAGCTGATTTTCCTGTAGTTTTGTTTCCTGTATACATAAAATATCTGGATTTTCTTCCTTTATCCATTCAAAAAAATTCTTTTGAGCAATTGCTCTAAGTCCATTAACATTCCAAGAGTAAATCCTCATATCATCACCCCAATCAAAATTATATATTAATGTTACCAAATAAATACTCAAAAGAAAAGGCACCCTTTGGCGCCTTTTACACTCTAATTCCATTTATGAGTTTTAGACATTTCTTCATCTGTTTTTAGGAAATAATCATACCGTATCACATTTTTACTTGAATAACCATACATAATTGGATCATCAAAGGTAACATCAACGTGAAGCCAAGCATCTCCTACCTTTACTTTGTTCCAAGCGTGACCTTCGCCATCTGATGTACCAACTACTATTATAGAATCTATTCCAAAATACTTTGCTAATCTTTGAAAGGCCGATGAATACCCACCACATATAGCCTTATTTGTTGTTAGTGCATAGTATGCGTGGGAATCCCTTGCATATTGCTGTTCATCACCTGTTTTTAGGAAATCAACGTCATAACTTAAATTGTAGGCAATATAGTCGTGAATAATTTTTATTTTTTCCTCAATAGTATTTGCCTCATTTACTTTTGTTTCAATTTTTGAAGCAGTATTTTTTATTACATCATATAGCCCTAAATTCATCTTTAAAATTTCCTGTTGAGTTAGTGAATATCCAAAATTTAGTGTTGTGCCCTTTGAGTCTGAAGAATATCTTATTTGTCTAAGATATGCAAAATCAGAATATGAATAAAGTACATCCTCTAAAGCAGCCGATAGAATTTTAATATCACCAGAGTAAAGGGATTTATCTATAAATATTGAACTTTTACCCTCAAATATCGCCTTTGCAATTTCATAGTTAAGTTTATTATTTGATTCCTTGTGCTTATCCAAAAGGAAAAAATCTAACCTCTGTAAATATGATTGTTGATCTATTGTAGCTTGTCCATTAATTTGATTTAAAATAGATGTATTTTGTACTTTTTTATAATTTATCTTTAATGAATATCCTACAAAAACCCTTTTCTTTTTACTAATACTATAATGTTTTGTTACCCTTATATTTTCAACATTATTAATATCTTTTGTTGTATTTATTGCTCTATTTAGTGCAGCATCTGTTATTTTTTCAGTATATCCATTGGCGGATAACACTATAATCGGAGCCTTTTTTTTCATCTCTAAATTTAAAACTGTTGTATACTTATTTGTTAGTAAACCTACAGGGCTAATTTTTGCAGCATAAACCTTTTTGTTATTTATAGAACTAAATGTTTTAGTAGAAGGGACGTTAGAAATCAATGTAGTAAGCAATATAATTAAGAGAAATACTACATTAATTTTAAAGATTTTTTTCATCCCACCACCCCTTTTTATTTTATTTAATTATTATTTTAAATAAATTAATTTTTATATTCAATATTCTATACACATTATTAACAATGTAATTTTAAACTTAATATCACTTTTTTTCATTAATTAGAATATATTAGTATTAGTTAGGATTTTAAGAGGTGATTATATGCCATTATCCGATAGAGAATTATTCGCAAGGCTTATAAAATGCGAAGCAGAAGGTGAAGGCGAAATTGGAATGAAGGCTGTAGCAACTGTTGTTATGAATAGAGTACACGTAAGTTACGGTGAATATTTTAGAGTCTGCCAAGGTAGTCTTCGCCGTGTTATACTTCAGCCCTTTCAGTTTACTTGTGCATTAACTACAGTATATGGACAATATAATCCACAAAATATATATAATATGCGTCCTGATGATTTTCACTATCAAATCGCAGACTGGGCATTATCGGGAAATAAACTATCAGGACTTGGAAGAGCTTTATGGTACTATAACCCATATAGTTCAGTATGTGCAACCTATTTTCCTAAAACAAAAACAGGAATATACGTAACGAGAATTGCTCAACACTGCTTCTATAATCCAACGCCTTTGTATGCAAAAACTTGATATAAGGAGGTCTTTTATGAGTAAAAAAAATTCTAATGAACCTATACAAGAGAAGAATACAAATTTAGAGGCTGAACCAGTTTATTTTGTTCCAACCTTCTACCGCTATCCTTGCCCATTAGTTGATGACAGACAAGAGGATCTAACATTCCAACCTGTTAATCCAGATGAAGATCCCACACTAAAAAACATAAACTTCACTCAAGCATACTTAAGAACACAAATTGGTAAAAAGGTAAAGATAGACTTTTTAATTGGAACTAACCTTTTTATTGATAAGGAAGGGATTCTACTTGAAGTTGGTGTAAGCTATGTTGTAATAAGAGAAACTACTTCAAATGCAAAAGTTATGTGTGATTTTTATTCAATAAGATTTGTAACAATATATGAATAGCAAAACAAAGTGGCTAACAAAGGTAATATCATACCTTTGTTAGCCACTAAAAATTACGCACCCTTTTCTTCTTTACTCTTTTTAGTTAGTCCTATTATTTCAAAAATCTTCTTTGCTCTCTCTTTAGTTGAACCATCTAATGTAATGTATGGCACATTTTCAGCATCTAAGAAATTCTTAACCGCCTCATCCACCTTTATAGCAGTCTCTTCATCCTGCCATCTCACTCCATCCTTTTCATATCCAAACTCTCTTGGTAGGAAAAAGATGTAATCATACTTTGGAAGATCCCTAATTGCAAGAGCATAAAGGTCCTTTAAGATTTCAATTTCTTTTGTTGTTCTTTTTTTGTTTCCAAGCATAAACCTTCCATAAATGTAAGGTAGAAATGTAGCATAGTCTGTTATAGCATAGTCAAACACTTCAAGTTCATTTTCAAGCCTTGCTTGGCCAAGATAGATGCCATATTGTTCAGCAAGGTGTTCAATCATTCCCTTGTCCTTAAGATACTCTGTTGAATATTCTGTTGCACATCCAACATTTAGTCCCATTATCTTCATTTCAGCATATAAATATTGGATAAGTGTTGTTTTTCCACATCTTGGACCACCGATAATTGCTATTCTTACAGGCACTTCACTCACTCCATAACTTAATTTTTGTTTTAGAAAAAAGCAACTTCTATTATATCAGCTTAACTTCATACATTCAATAACGAAAATTATTTTATTAATTTTTTTTATAATTTGTTATACAAAGATTAAATTTTTACTCTTCTCTTCTTTTTGGTGGTAGTGGTCCAAAATATTGATATAAATAACAAAGTAGTTTACCATTGTATAATTTCCTGTTTTTATCCGCCTTCCTACCAAACAATTTTTCAAAATCTAAATGATTTGTCAATACAAAATAGGACCAAGAATCTAATTTACTAAATACCTCTCCCATCTTTTTATAAAGCTTTTCAACCTGTCTAATCTCACCTATTCTTTCACCATAGGGAGGGTTACATATAATACATCCATATTTTTTCTTAGAACTTAACTCCTCCATAGGAAGCTTTTGAACAAAAACTAAATCTTCAACTCCTGCCCTTTTTATATTTTCCCTTGCAACCTTTAGAACCTTTCCATCTATATCTTGACCTAATAGTTTAAACTCTAAGTCATTTATTTCACTCTTTGCTCTATCTCTAATCTCCTTCCATATCCTTTTATCTATATGGTTCCAGTTTTCTGCATCAAATCCTCTATTTAAACCTGGTGCAATATTTTTACCTATTAATGCAGCCTCAATTAAAATTGTTCCAGAACCACAAAAAGGATCAATTAACTGTCTATCAGGAGTCCATTTACTTAAAAGTACCATTGCAGCCGCTAAAGTCTCCTTTAATGGTGCCTCTCCTGCCATAGTTCTATATCCTCTTTTATGTAGTCCTATACCTGATGTATCAAGGCTTATTGTTGCTATATCCTTTAATATTGCAACCTCTATTTTATATGTAGGCCCATCCTCCTCAAACCAATCGGTTTTGTATTTTCTCTTCATTGCCTCAACAACAGCTTTTTTTACAATTGCCTGACAGTCTGAAACACTAAAAAGCTTTGATTTTACAGACTTTCCTATAACGTGCATCTTTGCATTTTTAGGTAAAAAATCAGGGAAGTTTATTGATAGTGTTCCTTGAAAAAGATCTTCAAAGGTTTCTGCCTTAAATTCATTAAGCTTTATGTACACCCTATCTGCTGTTCTTAAATATATATTAAGCTTTGCAATATCTTCATCTTTTCCCTTTAAGGTTACTTTTCCGTTTTCCACCTTGTAGTCGCTATATCCTAATTCTTTAAGCTCGCTTGCTGTAACTGATTCTATTCCAAATGCAGTAGTTATTACTATATCGTACATCTTATCTCTCCTTTTTCAAATTTCTTAATATATCATATCCTAAAAATAACTTATTTTGCAATATTAATGATAATAGTGTAAAATATCTTACGAGGTGATTAAAATGGGAGAAGCTGTTTTAAAATATTTTTTGCATAATGGAAAGGAATATGAAGTAAATAATTTTGATAACATATACAAGGAAGTATCTCCAAGTATATATGAAGTTATAAGATTAATAAATGGTAAACCAATATTTTTAGAAGACCATATAGAAAGGTTAAACAACTCTGCAAAACTTTTAAATGTTGATTATTTTGCTCATATTGAAAAAATTAGGCAACAGATAATACAATTAGCTAAGCTAAACAACATTCAAAATTATAATGTAAAGATTGTTGTAAACAACTTTGATAATCCTGACGTATACCTATTTTTTATAAAATCAGTCTATCCTTCAGAAGATGCCTATGAAAATGGAGTTAAAACAACACTTTTTAAGGCTATTAGAGAAAACCCTAATGCCAAGGTTATAAACGCTGCATTACGCGAAAAAATAAATAGACACCTTGAAGAAAATAATTTATACGAAGCTATCCTTGTAAATAACAATGATGAAATAACAGAGGGGAGCCGTTCAAATATATTTTTTATAAAAGGAAATACATTATACACCGCACCTAAAGAGGATGTTTTAGTTGGGATTACACGAATAAAGGTTATCGAGATTGCTAAAAGATTAGGACTTGAGGTTGTGGAGGATAAAATAAAGGTAAACCAAATAGATGAGTTTGATGCCTGCTTTTTAACAGGAACTTCACCAAAGGTGTTACCTATATCACAAATTGATAATAAAGTCTTTAATGTAAAAAATTCTGTTCTTAAAAAAATAATGCAAGAATACGATAAAATGCTTTAAAAATTGCCACTTATGTGTCTTTTCACATAAGTGGCAATTTCTTAACCCAAGACCTTCTTCACTTTACCTGTATTATATCCTATGTCATCGCCTAACTTTTCGTCAGGCATTAGTTTAAACTTTTCCTTAACGTATTCTACTTCTTCCTTTGCTGACATTGACATTACAGTTTTTATCTTATAGATGTAGTGTCTTGACATCTTTAGAGAATTTGTCGGGCAAACGTCCACACAGAAGGCACAAAAGCTACATCTACCATAATCAACAACAGGCTTTTTTATATCCCTTCCCTGTTCATTCTTACCTATTACCTTCATCTTTATTGCATCAAAGGGACAAATTCTCTTACAAGCTCCACATCCAACGCATTTTTCTAAATCGTTTGTATGAAGGCCTCTATATATAGGAGATACACCCTCTTTAGGGAAAACCCTTAAAATCTGTTTTGGATACTTTATTGTAACAGGTTTTCTAAATAAATTCTTTAACGTAGTCAGTGGAGAATAAACACTCTTATCACCTAATGCCATAGAAGCACCTCCTATTTATCAATATCAGGTGGACATATTGCAAGTGATGCCATCCACGCTGCTACATCATCTATCTTCATCTTTGGCAGGTGTTTTTGTGCATATAAAAGTCCTGCTGGAAGCGATGGGCCTCTAACCCCTACTCTATATGGCTTTAATCCTCCATCTGACACAACATAGTATCCAAACTCACCTTTTGATGACTCAACCTTTGCATATGCTTCACCCTTTGGAACCTTTAGCATTGAAAGGTTACCTAAGTTTAATCTAACATCACCCTCTGGCATTTGCTTTAATGCCTGTCTTATCAATTTTATTGTTTCTTCAAATTCCAATCTAACTTGAACTGCACGAGTTAAGGCATCTCCACCCTCTTGAGTTATAACCTTTACATCAAGATATGGATATGCTGCATATGGATCGTCAACTCTAACATCATAGGCAGCACCAGATGCTCTAAGATTTGGCCCTGTTATTCCAGTCTTTATAGCCTCATCCTTTGATATATATCCTAACCCCTTTAATCTCTTATGGATTATTGGATTTTCAAACACAAGCTTATCATATTCAATCAATCTTCTTTCAAGATGGTCTAAAACCTCATTTAACCTTTCTACCCATCCATCTGGCAGGTCATTTCTTACACCACCTGGAATATTAAATATGTGATAAATTCTTGCACCTGTCAGCCATTCAAATAAGTCCAGCACTAAATCCCTATCTGCCATCATTATATACATTGGTGTGTAAAGCCCAAGTGCTGCACCAAGTGCTCCCATTCCCATTAAGAATGAAGTTAACCTGCTCATCTCAAGAGTTATTGTTCTTATAAACTTTGCTCTATCTGGTATTTCAACTCCCATAATTTTTTCTATTGCAGTACAGTAGGCAACTTCGTTTGGATCAGGGTCAACGACGCATATTCTTGGGACAAGGGCTATATTTTGTACCCAAAGTTTTTGCTCCATTAACTTTTCAAAACCTCTATGAAGATGACCTGCATTTGGTCTTACCTTAACTATTTCAGTTCCTATCATCTCTAGAACATATCCAAAATTTCCGTGCATACCTGGGTGGTTTGGACCAAAGAATAAATCGTATACAGCCAAATTATCCTTTTCAGCTATTTTGCTTAGTGTATATGATGGTGCATCCATTATCTATCACCTCCATCTACTTCTGCATCATAAAGCCTTATTGAAAATTCCCTTGTATCAAAATCCTTTCTTAATGGCGGTATATCTACCCAGTTTTCTAAGAATAGAGGTGATAGGTCATTATTTCCTTCAAATTTAATTCCAAAAAACTCGTGAACCTCTTGTTCATAAAATTGTGACTGCTCCCAAAGATCAATTACTGTTGGAACTACAGGATTATTTCTATCTACCCTAACCTTTACTAAAATATGAATTTTATGTGTATAGGACCATATATGATAAACAACTTCAAACTCACCTTCGTCAATAAAATCAACAGCTGTAATAAAAGACAGATGCTCAAATCCTATGCTTCTTAAAAATATAAGGTCATTTAATAGATTTTCTTTCTTTACAGCAAGGGCTATTTGATTATGGTACAAGTCAAAAACACTATATCCTCTATCCACCAATATATTTATAATATCACTCTTTTGCATCTTCATTTTTTCCCTCCAAATCATTTTTAGGAGTTTGTCCTAATATTGGTACTGTCTTTTTTAGCACCCTATCCTGATTTGCTTTATAGTATTCATAATTCTCCTTGTACTTTTTATAGGCCCCTGCTTCACCCGATTGAATCATCTTCATTAATGTCTGTAGTGCATCCATTACTGCCTCTGGTCTTGGCATACATCCAGATACAGTAATATCAACTGGTATATACTCTGCTAAGTTTGTTATTGTGTTGTATGAATCCCAATAGATTCCTCCATTTACAGTACAAGAACCAAAGGCCAACACCCATTTTGGTTCAGGCATTTGCTCATAGGTTCTTATTATTCTCTTTAAAGTCTTCAAAGAAACATATCCTGTTACAAGAAGTACATCCGCCTGTCTTGGTGTAGCCATAGGCCCTATTCCAAACCTTTCAACATCCCACCTGGATGTCATTGACGGTGGCAACTCCACCGCTCCACAGCCTGTTCAGTAATGAAGCATCCAAATTGATCTTTGTCTAAAAAAATCTATAACATTGTCTATACAGCTTCTCTTCTTTTCCACCTTTAATTCTTGCATATAGAACACCTCCTATTTAAGAAGAATAAGTATAAGCTGAAGCACAGCTATTCCCATTGGTACAGTCCATAGAAACTTAACAGCCTGTTCGATTTTAAATCTTGGAAATACTGCTTCAATAAATACAGTTATAAGATATATCTCAAATTGCTTTAATACAAATGTAAATATATTGCTTGCACCACCCATAAAAAGATTTACTATTATTGCAGTTTCAACAAATATTGATACTGCGTGGGTTAAAAAGGCAAGACCTAAGTATTTACCGCTTAATTCAACCATAGGCCCTGATGCTATTTCAGCAGGTGCAATCATTGCATCAAAGGGCTTTTCACCCATCATTGCCTGAAGTGCTATTTCTGCCGCAATAAAGGCAAGCGGAAACCTTATCATATTCCAATTTAAGATTGAGCCTGCTTGGGATTGTGAAATTAGTTCAAGTGATGAAGTACCATTTACTATGATAAGCCCAAGCATAACTGTAAAAAATGGAACTTCATATCCAAGCATCATTGTAAGGGCACGGGATACCCCTATTGTCGCATTTGGATTACCACTGGCTGCAACAGCCATAGCCATTCCTAAATATCCTATCGCCATTAGATACATAATAACTATTAAATTTGTACTTGTCTTAACAGCAACGTGTCCTGCAATTGGTACAAACAACATTGTTGCTAAAAGTCCACCAAGTGACATTACCATACCTAAGTCCATTACAAAATTATGTGTTATAGATTTTCTTGAAAATAACTTTCCTACATCAAGAAAGGCTTGATAAAATGGTGGGCCATATCTTAACTGAATTCTTGCAATAACCTTTCTTCCAATTCCCATAAATAGTAGTCCTATAAATATTGCAAATAGACTAAATAAAAACACCCTTAATACTGCCATCATATAATCAACCCTCCTAATATCAATAGGAGAACTCCTATACTAAATAGAAGTACTGCACCTTCTCCTCTTTTAAATAGTCCTTGAATTGTAGTGCTTAAATATTCAAAATTTCTACCAACACTTGCAAATAAATCATCTATTGAGATAGATTCAAGTAGAGGATCAAACATCTCCTTAAATGGTTGATAGAAGGAATATGAATAGTTAAATCTATCAGCATCTACACCCCATTCCTCTGGATATTCACCTGCTGTATAGTTATCTTCTTGTGGAACAGTCTCTGATTTATTTCCAAAGAAATACATTAGACCTGATATTATAACTCCTGCAACGAACATATAGAATACTATTTTAAGGTCAATTGTTGCATTCTTTAGGCTTCCCTCAAGTACTGTCCAAGAAGCAATATCAACATTATATCCAACTGCCTTTAACGCTGTTGTTAAAGGTTTCATAACTACACCAGGTACTACACCAACAAGTAGCATAATAACCATCATTATAAACATAGGTACTGCCATAGTTAGTGGTACTTCCTTTACTTCCTTATATCTATCTGGCAGTTGTCCTAAAAATATAGATGCTAAAGCCCTAAATAGGTACATAAACGCACCCGTTGAAGCAAATATCATTGCTATTGCAAAAACAACCATCTTCTTTGACATAAGGGCCTGTATTATCATCCACTTGGAACCAAACCCATTAAGTGGTGGTATGCCTGCTGCGGCTATTATTCCAAGAAGGAATGTCATAAATGTAAGTGGCATTCTGTAAACAAGCCCACCAAGCTTGTGCATTTCACTTTCTCCGGTTCTAAAAACTACTGCTGCAAGTGTTAAAAATATTGCCGCCTTTAAAATCATATGGTTTACTACGTGGAAAAGCGAACCTTCAAATCCAACTATAGTCATTGAGGAAAATCCAAGTAAAATATATCCCATATTTGAAACTGAAGAATATGCAAATAGTTTTTTCATATCTGTTTGGAATATTGCAAGTAATGTTCCAAGTACAGCACTTATTGCTCCTAAGTAGCCTATTACATATTGAAGCACATTACCTGTGTTTAATATTCTTGGAAGATTTACACTACCTACTACAGGAACAATAAATATAGCCATTGGGTAAATTCCATATTTAATCATTACAGAGGACATAAACGTAATATAATCCTCTGGTCCTTCTGCATATACCTTTTGCGGCCACATATAAAATGGGAATATGGCTGATTTTATTATAAAAGTTGTTAAAAATAGCAGAAGAATTACTATTCCTAATTTTGTTGAAGAATTTATTATTTGAAGAAGTCCAAAGGCTGATGGAAGTATTTCAAAGGTACCTGTATATGCACCTAAAAGTGATATTGCAATTAGCAGCAATGCAGCACCAAATAATGATAGTGATAGATAATATTTTGCTCCATCAAGGGCCTTATCCTTACCGTTTGTGATGGCAAAGAAACTTGTCCATCCCATAAGTTCCCACATCATAAAGAAGGTTACCCAATCCTTTGCAAAGAAAATACCTAAATTTGAAAATATAATTAACATCCATATAACCGATACATTGCTCTTTGAATTTTTATTAAATCCTATTGAAAATATTGAAATAATTAATGTTATCAAAGCAGAGAAAAATGCAAAATACCATCCTATTGGGTTGTTGGAAACTCCTAAGTTAAATTTTGCCCCCAATATCTCATAGCCTGTATTGAAGCTATAGCTTAAACTCCACATTCCATATATACTGTAGAGCTTGTATAATATATAGCCATTGGAAGCTAAAAACAGCGTCCAAGTAACTCTTTTATACTTTATAAAAAATGCTATAGAGAGAGTTGTAATTAAGGGAACTAAAAGCAGCTCTATCATATTCTCTACCTCACTTCAATGATAAAATTATGTTTATATACTTATTTGGTGCATTCTTTATTTCATCAATTACGTTAAATAGCATCTGTTCAATTGAATTTGGGTATATACCTACAACCAAAATTAATAGGGCTAAAGCAAAAGGAATTATGGAGTAAACCCTTGAAATATTCACACTATTCACATCCTTCTCTACAAAGAATGTGTGTGAAATTCTTAGGTAGTACACTCCCTCAATAACTGATGCAATTAATATAATCGCTATACCTAAAGTAGATAATCTATCTAATGATAGTGCACTTATAACTATTGAAAACTTTCCCCAAAAACCTGCAAAGAAGGGCATTCCCATAAGGCTTAAGGCTGCTATTGTAAATGAAATTGCAAGTATTGGGTATTTCCTTCCAAGGCCCTTCATATCAATATAATTTTTACTATCTACAGCCCTTGAATATTGCTTTGTAACTATAAACATTACTAATTTTGCAAGATAATTTGAAACTACTATATATAAAGAACCCTTAATTGACTCAAAGCTGCCTAAGGCTATACCAAACATAAATATTCCCATTTGAGCCATAGAAGAAAAGGCAAGTACCTTAACAAGATTCTTTTCCTTAAGTGCTCCTATTTCGCCTATTAAAACTGTAAATACTGAAAGTATAACTAATACCTTTGAGATATTAGTGTTATACATATTTGGAAATACTATTAAAAGAATTCTTATAGCACCGTATATTCCTGCTGTTCCAAGCATTCCGTGTGTAAACATATTTACTGAAGTAATTGAACCCTCATAAGACTTAACAACCCATAGATTAAATGGGAATATTTTAAGTTCTACAAGCATACTTGCTAAAAATAAAATTAAAATTAAATTATAGGATGCTTGGTTTAGTTTGGTAAGTTTTAAAGCAATATCAGCAAAATTTAGTGTTCCTAAGGTTTTATAAATAAGCCCAATGGAAGATAGGCTAAACAATGAAGCTGTTGATGATAAAATTAAAAATTTAAGTGCTGCACCTGTTGATAACCTGTCTCTTCTATAGGCAACAAGCCCTGCAATTGCAAACGTTGATAACTCTGTAAATAGGTAGAAGTTAAACATATCACCAGTTAAAACCATACCATTTGTAGCAGCTAAAAGTACAAAGTAGAAGGAATAGAATTGATATTCCTTTATATCCTTAACCATAGTTATAGACATTAGGGCTGCTATATTTACAAGAAGTAAAAAGTAAATTGTAATGTCAGTTACAACAAAGTTTATTCCAAAGGGTGCCTTCCATCCTCCTATTGCAACATTAAAAGGAATCTTTCCACTCATAAAAACTGATATTGAAAATATCAAGTTAAACAATGTAACGATATACATTGTAATCTTATTTAAGTTTCCTAAGAAAAGGGATAAAAATGCTGCAATTAGAGGGATTACTACTAAAAACACTATGCTATTCATACATTTACCCCCTCTTCATCTGTTGCTCTAATTGAAATTGAGTTGTGTGTATCTTTGTATCTCATTGCAAGCGATAGAGCAAAGGCTGTTGTTCCAAGGCCTATTACTATTGATGTCAAAACCAGTGCCTGTGGAACAGGGTCAACCATTTTATCTAAATTCGCAATGCTTAAATCTGATTGTAGTATTGGTGTAATTCCTCCTTCAACATACCCAAAGGCTACTAAGAGCATATTGATTCCTGTTTCTATTATGTTAAGTGCTATTAGTATTTTAACTATGTTCTTTCTTGTTAAAACTCCATAGAGACCAACAAACACAAGGGAAAGTGAAGATAATATAAAAATTTTTGTCATAATCAACACTCCTCATAAAATTCAAAATAAATATTTGAAAGTTCCGCTGCAACTTTAAAAGCTATAAGAGCATAAAATACAGGTATTAAACCACCCGAGAATAAATCCCCTATTTTATCACCTGTTAAAAAGTTTTGGAAGAATACACCCTTTATAATGAAGGATGCTATTCCTATACCAAATATTGATATACCTGCAATTGCTTCAACTACCTTTAGAGTTTTATGGTTTACAGTCTTTCTACCAGCTAAAACTCCTATCAATATTGCTGTTGATATAATGGCACCTGCTGGGAAGCCTCCTCCTGGTGATAGATGCCCATTTATAAACATATATCCACCAATCATAAGCATTAAAATCATAAGTATTAGTGACCATCTATAAAGAATTACAGAAGGCTTCAAGATTCTTCTTCTATCCTTTGGTATAACAAAACCAAATCCTAATATAGTTACAAATAGAACTATAACCTCTAATGTTGTATCAAATAATCTATAATCTACAACAATTGATGTAACTATATTTGCAGATGTATCCTCTGCAGTTTGAGAAAAATTATAGGTGCTATTTTCATCTAACACATTCTTTTTTAAGAACCTGTCTGCAACCCTCATCTTTGGAGTAATATTGTCAGTAATCTTTATTCCTTCTCCTGTATCTATTGAAACCTTATAGATATAAAAGGCCATAAATGAAAGAATCAAAAGGGCAACTATATTTATAAACAAAGACTTTTCATCTTTCATCTTTTCTTTCCTCCATTTTCTTATATGTGAATATAAATAATGCTGTTGTTATACCTGAACCAATTGCAGCTTCAGTTATGGCAACATCTGGTGCCTGCATTAATAGGAACATAACAGAAGACATAAGGGATACTATGCCAAAAATAACAATTGCCTTAAAAACATCCTCTGTCAAAACTGTCCATACTGCTCCTAAAAACATAATTAAAGCTATAAATATTGCAAGATTATTCATTTGCTTCTCCCTCCTTTAAAAGAGGATTTGAATCTAATATAAGCTTCGCTTTATTTCTCCTAAGTGCCGCCTTACATATCGTGTGGGATGCAATAGGAGATGAGAATAGGAAAAATAGTGCCATTAAAATAAGCTTTGGGGAAACATTAGGGTTTATAAAGGAAAATCCTACAAGTAATGCTAATATCCCAAGCGTTGAAGCCTTGGTTCCAGCCTGTGACTGATTAAGTACATCCGGCATTCTAAATATTCCAAGGCCCGCAAGAAATGAAAATGTTGCTCCAACTAATATAAAGAACCAACCAACGTAATGCATATTAAATTCCTCCCTCTAAATAACGTGCTACCGCTACAACACCAACAAAAGATAAAAGACCATAAACAAGAGCAACATCTAAAAGAAGCATATTATCTGATATAAAGGCAAATACAATAATTAGACTTGATGTTATAGTTGTTAAAACGTCTATAGCAACAACTCTGCTCTCTATTGAATCTCCTTTTACTAATCTAATTATGCTAAGGAGCATTCCTACTACAATAAGTGCTAATGTTACATAAAACATTATTCAAATGCCTCCTTCAATATTTTTTCAAAGGGTCCCTTTAGCCCCTCTACATCATCAACCTTTGTACCTTCAACAACGTGTATATATATTGTGTCATCCTCTAAATCAACTGAAATGGTACCTGGAGTTAATGTTATTGAATTTGCAAGAAGGGCCTTTGCAATATTTGATTTTAGTTCTGTTTTTACCTCATAAATCTTTGGTGAAATAGGAAGTGAAGGAGTTATTACTATCCTTGCCATATTAAAATTTGCCTTAACTAATTCAATTAAAAATACAATGAAATATTTAATTAAATGATAGAGGGATTTTATTTTAAAACTCTTACTCCTTTGGTTATAGTATTGAGTTAAAATTGAGATGAATAAGGATAAAATTAAACCAAAAATTATTTCTTGATTTGTAAGTGGATAGCTTAGTGCAGACCATATTAAAAAAAGTGAAAGGAAAGTAAAAATAAAATTATTCAATAGGATCACCTCCAAAATTAACTTACTCCTCTATTAGGGAAAGAATCATATTCTTTACACCATCATCGACTATGCTGTATATTACCTCAAGTCCGTTTCTCTCTCCCTCAATTACACCTGCATTTTTTAAGATACCTAAATGCTTTGATACAGTTGATTGAGGTATGCTTAGGCAGTCTTGAATCTTTGTAACATTAGATTGTCCATTTAATAGGCAAAGTAATATTGAAATTCTAATTGGATTTGATAGAACTTTAAACTTATCTGCTAATTTTTGAATCTTCTTACTCACGTCTATACCTATACCCCCTTTAAGTATCTTTATATTATAATATTACAATATTATGCTTGTTATTTCAATTTAATTATTTTTTTAACAATAAGTAACAGGTTTTAGGCATATGCTATAAAAACATACAATTTAATTAAATTGGGTAAGATATTTAAAGAAAATCCTTAATAACAAACTACATATACCCATATATGGTATTTGAGAAAATCTCCACATATAAATATAATTGAATTTGTTGAAGGGAGGAATTGGAATGATAAAAAAGATATTTTACTATCCATCAAAAAATCTTGTTAAGGTTATACCCCTTGTTTTATTACTTGGATTTTTAACAGGGCTTAAATTCGATTTGAATTTTATGAAAAGCTATATCCTGATATTTACTGTATTTATGATTTATCCAACTATGATTGGATTTAATTACAAAAGTGCCTTTGATTTGTCCCATTCAAAATTAGTTCTTTTATCTTTACTTATAAACTTTTTAATTATACCTGTTATAGCCTACTTAATTGGAATTACATTATTTAAGGACAATATGGATATGTTTGCAGGACTTGCGATAGCATCACTATTACCTACAAGTGGTATGACTATTTCTTGGACAATGTTAAATAAGGGAAATGTGTCGGCTGCGGTTAAAATAACTGCACTTAGCTTGTTTGTCGGTTCCCTTGTTGCACCTTGGTATTTACTTCTTATGGTTGGAAAGTATATACCTATTGATATTGTAAAAACGTTTATTACAATAATTCAAGTTGTTGTAATACCATTAATATTAGGTACAATAACTTATAAATTGCTTCTTAAGAAGTATTCAGTTGAGGAGTACAACAAAAAAATAAAACCTATACTACCAGCTATAAGTATATGGTTCCTTCTTGGAATAGTGTTTATAAGCATTGGAATGAAATCTAAGGTTATTATTTCAAAGCCTGATTTAATTCTATGGTCATTAGTTGTTCTTACTGTATTCTATTTATTAAACTATACTATAAGCACAATTATAGGAAAAATCTTTTTAAACAGAGAAGATGCAATAGCACTTGTTTACAGTACAGTTATGCGTAATCTGTCCTTAGCACTTGGAATTGCTGCATCAAGCTTTGGTTCAAAGGCTGCACTTATTGTAACACTTGCGTTTATCCTGCAAGTTCAAAGTGCATCTTGGTTTGGAAAATATTTTGCAAATAGGGTGTTCAAATAAAAGTGCCACCCAGGTGAATTGTGACATTTCCTATTTATACCACAATAAATCACCTGGGTGGCACTTTTTTATGCCTTCCAAAGTCCGTGGAGGTTGCAGTATTCTCTTGCAAATAGAACTTCTTCTCCATCATTTAGTTTGAAAAACGCCTCTGGCTTATCCCCTGGGTTTAAAAACCTTCTATATACCTTATCCTTAGTGTGTACTTCTATCCATTCAATATAGTGTTTTTCCTCCATTGGGTGTTCTACACTTCCAACCTTAACAAGAACTCCACCATCCACAAGTTCTACAACAGGCACGTGTTTTTCCTTTGATGCGTCTACTGTATTTTCCTCTCTAAGTGTCATTGGTTTATTACAGCAAACTAAAGTACCTGCCCCCTTATGAAGAACCTCTACAATATTCCCACATATTTCACATTTATAAACTTGCCTAACCTCAGTCATTTTAACCCCTCCTTAAAGGATAATTATTTTCTATTAATAATATTATATCATTTATTATTAATATTACAAGTAATGTTTTTATAAAATTTTCTGAAAAATAATTTATCTTTTATCTACAATACATTATTAATGACCTAACCAACAAGAGAAATATCTTTCCATAAATTTAATAATTTCACATTTCACCTGGGTGGCACTTTTTGAGAAGGAGGTGTTTCCAATTTTTGATACAGGAAGCACTCCTGCAACACTGTTTGTAAAAAAGGCTGAATCGAAATTTTCAAGCTCATCTAAGGTAATATTAGTTTTTACCACTTCTACCCCCTTTGATTTGAGATGCTCTATTAATTTTTTTCTTATAATTCCAGGTAGTATTGAACAGGTTATACTTGGAGTATAGATTACTCTATCCTTTATAAAAAATAGGTTTCCATAGGCTGCCTCACTTATAAATCCCCTGTGGTCTAAAAATATGCAGGAGTCATATCCTTTATTTTTTGCCCTTAAATCCTCAATGTAGTTTTGCCCATAATTAAAGGTTTTTATATAGTTTAAAATGCTTTTAGGCCTTCTCTCCCTTGAAATTGCAAGCTTAAGCCCTCTATCATAGTGTTCTTTAGTGTATGAGGGAGTTCTTAATTTTATATTTAGCTTATCGTCTATATATATAATCTTAATTGCAACAGGATTATTTATACCTTTAATTGAATTTAGTACATCTTCTTTAAACTTTTCAAAGGTTAAGTTGTTATCTATCCCAAGTATTTTTAAGCTTCTTTTAAGCCTTTTGTAGTGTTCATCTAAAAAAAGGACTTCTCCCTTATATGCAAATAATGTTTCAAAAGGAGTAAGCCCAAAGGCTACTCCCCTATCAAACAAATCAATCATCTTTTTCCTCCTTTAACAAGGGAATTGTAAATAGCCCTTCCCTTATGGAGTGTTTCTTCATATTCATCTTGAGGGTTAGAATCCCATACAATTCCTCCACCTACATTGTATATTATATTTTCTTTATCCATAACGGCTGTTCTTATTGCTATATTAAAGTCCATATTACCATTGTTTGAAATGTAGCCTATACAACCTGTATATATTCCTCTATTTACCTTTTCAATTTCATTTATAACCTCCATAGACCTAAACTTTGGAGCACCTGTTATAGAACCTCCTGGAAACATAGCCTCTATTATCTCTTTAAACCCAACATTCTTTAACAATTTTCCTTGTATAGTTGAAACAAGGTGGTTAACAGTTGAATATTCCTCTACATCAAATAGGCTTTCAACCTTTACTGTCCCAGGTATGCATATCTTTGATAAATCATTTCTTTCTAAATCTATAATCATTAATAATTCCGAACGACATTTTTCACTTTCATAAAGCTCCCTTTTTAAACTTTCGTTTTCTTCTTTATCCTCAACCTTCTTAACCGTCCCCTTTATTGGCCTTGTAGTTATTATATCTCCTCTTTTTCTTAAAAACTGCTCTGGTGAAGTTGAGAGTATGTATTTATCCTCTACTCTTATTAACGCATTATAGGGACCATAGTTTGCCCTTCGAAATTTAGAATAGATATGTATTGGGTTTAATTTACCTCTTCCATAAAACTGCTGTGAAATATTTACCTGATATACATCACCACACCTTATATACTCCCTAACCCCTTCAACTGCCCTACAGTATTCCTCAAATTCAAAGTTAGATTTTAAATTTATGTCAATATCATCTATAGTCTCTACATAATCAGTAGTTTTAATTCTATTTATAATCTCCTCATCGTCTGTAACTACATATGTAAGATTATTTCTGTTATCTACAACTATATAGTCCTCAAAATACTCAAAGTAGATGCTTGGTATTTTTATAGGAGAGTTGTTCTTACCCTTTATCCCCATAATCTCTTCACCAAAGTCATAGGAAAGATATCCAACAAATCCTCCATCAAAAATCAGACCTGTATTAAGTTCTTTACTTTTTTTAATATATTCATCTAAAACCTTTAAAGGTGGCTCCTTAATTATTTCAACTCTGTCCCCATAATCAACAGATGTTTTCCCATCTAAATAGCTTATACTATATTTTGGCTTAAAGCACAAAATAGAATAATCTCCAGTATCCTTAACCATATAGCTACTTTCTAAAAGCTGTGGCTTAAAATCTATGAGCAAATTATAGAGCTTAAAAACGTCTAACTTATAGTCTAATCTAATCATTTCTGCTCCTCCTTAGGAAGTTTTGAAGCATTTCAAGACCATTTTCTGTTAAAATTGCTTCAGGATGAAACTGTACTCCCTCTATATCAAATTCCTTGTGTCTTATCCCCATTATTTCTCCCTCTATAGTTCTTGCAGTAACCTCAAGGCAGTTAGGCAAAGTAGCTTCATCTATCACTAAAGAATGATACCTTGTTACATTTAAAGGACTCTTTAACCCCTTAAAAACACCCTTCCCTTCGTGAAATACCTTATGAACCTTTCCGTGAACAGGGCTTTTTCCCTTCACAACCTCTGCACCAAAGAAGTGTCCTATGCACTGATGCCCAAGACATACTCCAAGTATTGGTATCCTTCCCTTGTATTTTTCAAGTATTTCTAAAGATAAAATAGACTCATCTGGTCGCCCTGGCCCTGGTGATAAAACAATATAATCGGGCTTTAGCTTTTCAATATCGTCAATACTTATCTCATCCCTTGATTTAACTATAGTCTTCTCTCCTAATATTAAAAAATAATGATATAGATTATATGTAAATGAGTCATAGTTATCTACTATTAGAACCATAATATCCTCCTTGAACTTTTTATAGTGTTATTTAAGAGGTTAACTTCGTACGTAAGCAAAAAAGTCTAAAACTATTATTTATATTAATTACTATACCCATAATAATTATAATTTTAGCACAAAAATACATAGCTGCCACCTTTGTGACAGCTATTTAATAAACTAATATTCAATATAAGCCTTTGCAACATCCTTAAAGCCCTCTTTATTTAATGTATCTACTGTTATTCTTCTTATTATTTCAAAGGAAACCTCTTCTTTTCCAAGCCCCTTTATCTCGCCCTCTATGTCCTTTGCAATATTATGTAAATCAGATTCATTGAGTGGTTCTCCTATATCATCTGATGCTGCTCTTATGCTCTTTATAATCTTATCAATATCAAATTCCTGTAAACTGCCATCCCTTTTTATAACCTTCACGGTATCACCCCTTATATATTTATTAATTTAATACTATATTATTTTTCAGAATTTTTCAACTATATATCAGATTAACATTTAAATATTTTACCTCTGTTAGTCTTTTTTAAAATCATTTTCAAACAAGAAAGGACAGGCATTCTAAGTTAAATGCCTGCCCCTATCTTTGACAAAGAAGCAAAATAACAGCCACATAGAATTATGCTATGTGGCTGTTATTTTTATCCTTGGTCTAATCCTGTTAATACCTTATCAAAGGCGTTTACTGTGCACTTATAACCATCAAAGTTTACACAGTTTTCACAGCTTTTATCAACTGCCCCTGCTGAAGATGTAAATCCTTCTGCTTGATATTTAGTGCAAGATGCTGCAACTGCTTTTAGTTGTTCTCTACTTGCCATAAGACCCCTCCTCTCAATCACTATTATTTTCCCTAAAAAACCCTTTGTTTATACCAACTTCTCATAAAGTTATAAGTGATATGGCTGCCAGTTATACTCCCCTTTTATCCTTATCCCAAATGATTTTATGAAGTTGGAGGTTGAGCCTTACATCCAAATTATTTTCAGCAAAAAATTTATTTCTTATCTTTAGATAATCTACAATTTGGCTTGGTTCTATCTTTGAAAACACAGGTGAAAAATTTAATGTAACTCCTTTAAAATATTCTTTATACCTTTTTACTACCTCCATTGAATAATCCAAATCATCAAAATTTCCCACAACAAACTTTATTTCATCACCTATAATTAAACTTTTAAAGTTTTCTTCAAATATATTAAATTTATCCATATTGGAGGAGGGGCATTTTATATCTAATGTGTAAAAGAGATTTTTCCTTTCTTTTTTACTGGTAAATTGATATATTTCATCCTCGTCATAAAGTCTTACACTTCCATTTGTTTCAATTCTAACCTCATAACCATTTTGTGCAAGATAAAGTGGAATATATCTTTTTATTTTTTCTTCCTCAAGTGGTTCTCCACCTGTAACAATAACTCTTTTGCAGTTTAATCTATTAACCTCACCTAAAATTTCAATAGGTGCCATTAGACTATATTCTCCATCATAGCTGTATTTTGTATCACAATAGCTACATCTTAAATTACAGCCATATACCCTTACAAATGTTGTTAAAAAACCACTTGTTATTCCTTCTCCTGATATACTGTTAAATATCTCAACCATAGGTATTTTTTCATTTAAAAATTCTTGCCTTTTCAATTAACCTACCACCTTTGCAAAGCTTGTTTGTGTTTCATAAAGTGTTATAGATACAACCCTTATTCCTTTATCCGCTAACTTATCATTTAAAATATTATAAAAATCCATTGCCATATTTTCTGCAGTAGGTCTGTAATTAACCTCAAATACCCTTTTTCCTGACTTCTTTAAAATATCTGCTATTTTGTGTTCTACCTCATCCTTTGAAGCATTAAAATAAATAAATGAATGGTCTATTTTATCTATAATAGTGTCCTTTACAATCCTTTTTAAATCTTTAAAATCTATAACCATACCATCTTTCATATCACCTGTAGCTTCAACTATCATTTTGTAGCTGTGTCCGTGTAGATTTTTACAATCTCCCTCGTGTTCTGATAGCATATGGGCAGCCTCAAAGGCAAATTCTTTAGATACAGTAAGCATCATCTTTCCTCCTTATATTCTATTGGGTCCTCAAATCCTGCTTCTTTAAATGCCTTAAGCCTTAAAAGACAGCTATCACATACTCCACAGGCCTTTTCTTCCCCTTTATAGCAGGACCAAGTTAAAGAATAATCAACCCAAAGCTCCATTCCAAGCTTAATTTCCTCTGCTTTAGTCATATTTATAAATGGTGCATTTATCTTTATTCTTCTTCCCTCAACTCCACAAACAGTGCCTTTGTTTATAGCCTGCTCCATTGCATCTAAAAACTCCTGCCTACAATCAACATATCCTGAATAATCAACTTCACTTACACCTATAAATATGTCCTGTGCACCTATCTTTTCTGCATAGGAGGCCGCAAAGGCTAAAAATATCATATTTCTTGCTGGAACATAAGTTATTGGTATATCACTTCTATTTATATCACCCTCTGGAACATCAATGTTTTTGTCAGTTAATGCTGATCCTCCCCAAGCATCCATATTAGTTTTAACTATAATATGTTCCTTAACACCTGCTGCCTCTGCTACCCTTTTAGCACATTCAAGCTCCTTATCGTGCCTTTGACCATAGTCAAAGGATATTGCATAGGTTTCAAATCCTTGTGATTTTGCAAGATACAATGCAGTCGTTGAATCTAATCCTCCTGATAAAAGTACAACAGCCTTTTTCATTTTAATCCCATCCTTTCTCCATAATAACAACATCCTATTGCACCATTAAACTGTGCATCCTCTAAAGTTATTACTTCATTATAATCTTTTTTTAAATATTCTATCAAAGCACTATTAAGCGATGCTCCACCTGATAAGACTATTCTATTTGCTTTAAACCTTGTAAGCATTGGACTTAATCTTTTATATAACGAGTAATTTACACCTGCACAAAGATTTTCTATAGGTACTCCCTCTGCTATTTTCCCTATAAGCTCAGATTCTGAAAAAACTGCACAGGTGGAATTTAAGTGAACTGGCTCTTTATAAAACTTTGTCATATAGTCTAAATCAACCTCTAAAATGTTCGCCATATTTTCTAAGTATCTTCCACAGGATGCGGCACACTTGTCATTGAGTTCTATATCTGTCATTACACCCTTTTCAACCCTTACAACCTTAACATCCTGTCCTCCTAAATCTAATAAAATAAAATCATTAAGTCCAGTTTGAAATAATGCACCATATATATGTGCCTTTACCTCATTAATTGGAGTAAAGTCCTTTATATTTATATTATTTCTTCCATATCCTGTTGAAATTCCAACATCAAACTCACCTATATCAAGTTTTTCTTTATCTATAATTAAACCATTATCCTTAATGCAGTAATCTCTATAAAATCTCATTGTACTAATCTTATTTTTTCTAACAATCCTGCCATTTTCAAAAAAAACAATTTTAACTTCTCTGCTTCCTAAATCTATTCCTAATATCCTCACCTTCTCCATCCCCTTCTGTCCTTTAACATATCCACAAATGCCTCAAGCCTTAATTTTGTTCTTGCATCAAGTTCATTTAATTTATCTCCCTCAATGTTTATAACAGGAACATCCAACTTACTCTTTACTATAATATCCTCTATTCCCCTATAACAAAAGGCTTGAGTATAGTGTATAACACCATCTATTTCCCTTTCTTTAATCTGCCTTTTTATTTCTTGAAGTCTAAACTCAATATCATAGGGATATGTGTAGTCATAGTACTACTCATATATGTCCTTATTATTCTTAAATCTTGGGAAGGAAAATTCCCTTTGAACCTCATTATAAACAATCTTTGCACCAATACCCTCAACAAAATCATATATATCCCCCATCATTGGTGGAACTCCAATGTAGGCGAGTCTTATAGGGTAATCTTTTTTGTTTCTCGTCTTTATTTCTTTAATCTTTTGTTTAAGTGTATTTTCAAAATCTACATAGTCTCCATTAAAATCACTTGATGAAACTAAATATAGGTGGTTCTCAAAGCCTGTAGCATATCCTTCTAATGTTAACTTATCTACTTCAATCAAAAGTTCCCTTACCTTATTTAGTCTATTTCTTACATCCTCAACATCGGATTTTTTAACATTAAATATCTCCATAAAATCATCTAATGACTTTTTTACATCCTCTAATTTATGGGAGTTAAGATATGCAAAGGGATATATCTTTATTCCCTTTAACTTTAAAACCTCCACCAATGCCCTTGTATTTGAACAATCCCCCTCAACTACGCCTACAACCTCATCTATTCCTTCCTTTATACAAACACCATAGAGCCCCTTAATCCAAGCACACATACTCTTTGGGAAACCGTCCTTTTCTGCTATATCAATATACTCAATATAATTATTTGATGTAACAAATATGTTGTTTAAGTCGATAACCTTATATCCTGCCGCAATTAATACCTCCTGTGGTACTGTTGTTGTTATACCAATTCTTTTCATAATTCACCTCCAAAAAATCAAAAAAGGGGCTACCAGCCCCTTAAAAGCTACAGATTTGTAGCTAAAGCCCGTAGTTTTGTTTAAGGACAGGATGGTTTCGAACTGTCCTATTTAGTTTTAAATTATAATAAAGTATTGAATAAAAAAACATATATATGCTATAATAGTAATAGGAGAGAGAAACGATTAGGAGAAAATAATGGGTTTTATTTCATTAGCTGCTTTTTATTAGCAGCTTTTTTCTTTATATTATACATATATATCGTTTTGTTGGTGTATTTTTTGTCTTTTTATTAACTCTATAGAAAATAACGTTAAAATTTTAAACTTTATATAATCATAATTAGCTAAACTACATATTGGTATAAACAACAAAACGAATGTAAAAACTATCAAAATAACATTATCCAATTTTGCTTCCCTCCCTTCATCTTTAGTATGGCATTTTTAACGTTTCTCTCTCCAGAGTAGAGAGGGAAGCAAAACCCATCATTTTCTTACCAAAGCCATACCTGCTATAAATTTTTGATTTAGTAACAAGTAATATTATAATACAAAAATATATTTTTTAAAATATAAAAAGCATATCTTCTAAATTTTACTATTCTGTAATCAATAAATATATATTTTTTAACCTCATTTATTGTATAATAAAAATATACAAAGATTGGAGGGATAATATGAAAAGGATTGAAAAAATTATTTGTATTGCTATATCGAGTGTTTTAATATTGTCTTCTTTTGCATCCTGCTCAAAATCTAATAAACCTACAGATACAACACCTAAAGATAACACCAAACTTACAGTTAAAGATTATTTCCCCTTTAAAGAAAACGTTTTTATGAAATATCAAGGTATTGGTAATGAATATGCCGAGCACGAAACCTATGTAGACTACATTGAAGGAGATAGGATACAAATAAGAGATGTCAACCCTGGAACTACGCTATCAAAGGTGTATGAAATAAAGAATGGAGAATTAAGATTAATATCTTCAAGAGAAGAATACTACTATAAGGAAAATCTGCTTTCATCTACGAATTCAAACTATGACATTCTATTGAAGGAGCCCATAGAAAAGGGAACAACTTGGACAACAAAGGATGGATTAAAAAGATATATCTCAAATACAGAGGCAAAAATAACTACACCAAGTGGAGAATATACAGCTATAGAAGTTACCACAGAAGGAAACGACTATAAAATATTCGACTACTATGTAAAAAATGTTGGTCTTGTAAAAACAGTTTATAAAAGCGGAGATGTATCAATAGAGAGCAATCTTGAAAAGATAACTTACAATGTACCATATGTCCAAACAATAAAATTCTATTATCCAGATTTCAATAATGAAAAACTTGCCTTTAAAGCTGAAAAGGTTTCACTCTATACAAATGAAAATGTTAATACCACAATAGAAAAATTTTTAAAAAATCCTCCAAAGGAAGATTTAAATAAGGTATTTGGGCCGAATACAAAAATAAACAAACTTTACTTTAACAACAGTCAAAACAAGGTATATGTAGATGTTAACAGTAAATTCATCGAGGAGATGAATGCAGGTTCCTCATTAGAATCAATGATACTGCAAAGCCTTGTAAATACACTTGGTGATTACTATAATGTTGATAAAGTTTATATTTCAGTTGATGGAAAGCCCTATGAATCAGGACATATAGCAATAACAGAAAATGAGGTTTTCTATGTAGATTATAAAAACATATACGAGATAAAGTAAGAGAGGCATCTATGATGCCTCTCTTTGAGATTGTTAACAAAACTACTTGTTAGCTAAATTATGAAAAAGCCCTATGAATGGATTTCAATGGGCTCTTTAGTGAGCTTTAGCAATTCTTAGCTTTTCGACTTTGAAAAAGTCCGTAATTCGGCACAGGACGTGCCGAGCCGAGCGGCCATCAGGACGATGGCATCGCGAGGGTAGGACTTTTCAAACAAAGAAAAGCTTAGAATTGATTAGCGAAATGAACGAATGCCCAAGAAATCATTCATAGGGCTAATTAAAAGATAACTTTTTCAATAACCTGAAGAGAGGCATCTATGATGCCTCTCTTTGGTTTATCATCAACTTATTTAGCTTTTCTGGATAATTTGTTATAATCCCATCTACCCCAATACTCATCAAATACTTCATATAATTTGTATCATTTACCGTAAAGGTATTTATCATTATGCCTTCCTTTTTAATTTGACCTACAACATCCTTTCCAAGAGAATAGAAATAGGGATGAAGTGCATCTGCACCTACATATTTTGCATACTTTTCTGGACAATATAGGTTTTCCATATATAATAACCCTGTTTTTATTTCACTTGAGAGCTTCTTTACCCTTACAACAGAATAATGATTAAAACTTGATATAATAACATTTTTCTGCATACCATAACGATAAATTAGGTCTAAAAGTTTCTCCTCTATCCCCTCATACTCAATTATAGTATTTTTAATTTCAAAATTTACAACCACCTTTTTCCCCTTAACAAGAAGCAACAATTCCTCAACAGATGGAACCTTTTCGTTTAGATACTCCTTAGAAAACCAAGAACCTGCATCTAACTTTTTTATTTCAGAAAAGGTATAATCCTTTACAAAACCTATTCCATCTGTAGTTCTATTTACCATCTCATCGTGCATTAAAACAAGTATTCCATCCTTAGTCATTTGAACATCAGTCTCTATTCCATTTGCTCCAAACTCAAGTGCCTTTTCAAAGGCAAGTATTGTATTCTCTGGATAACGACCACTTGCACCCCTATGAGCAAAATTAATCAAGAAACCCACCCCCTTATTTTGTAATTATTCTTCATAAAAATTAAAATTCCTCTATTTGCAGATTAAAAATTAGTAAATAAAAGCTCCATATATGAAATAATCATCTATGCTAATTGTTAACAAAACTGTTTGTTAGCTAAAGTATTAAAAAGCCCCGTGAAAGGATTTAAAAAGGCTCTTTCATAAGCTTTAGCAATTCTTAGCTTTTCGACTTTGGAAAAGTCCGTAATTCGGCACAGGACGTGCCGAGCCGAGCGGCCATCAGGACGATGGCATCGCGAGGGTAGGACTTTTCAAACAAAGAAAAGCTTAGAACTGATTAGCGAAATGAAGGAATGCCTTAAAATCCTTTATGGGGCTAATCGATATATAACTTTTTTCAACAGCTTGATAGATGAAATAATTATCTATAGAGCATATATCTTTATATATCATTTCTTAAAATGTCATCATAGTTCTCCCTTTTTACAATTAATCTGTCTTTTCCATTATTAACCATAACAACCGGAGATCTTGGAATTCTATTGTAATTGCTTGCCATAGAATAGTTGTAGGCACCTGTACTCAAAACTGCAAGTATATCCCCCTTTTCTAATTTAGGAAGACTTATATCCCTTATCAAAATATCCCCTGATTCACAGCACTTACCACATATGGTTACAACCTCTTTGTCATCAATATTTAATTTATTTGCAACAACTGCAGTATATTTTGCAGAATAAAGGGCTGTTCTTATATTATCAGTCATACCACCATCAACACTAACATATTTTCTAACTCCTTTAATATCTTTTATTGCACCTACCTTATACAAAGTAACTCCAGCTTCTCCTACTATCCATCTTCCTGGTTCTATAAAAACAGTTGGTTTTTTAAGATTATATTTATTAAAAAACTCATCTACTGCTTCGTGGATTACATCCGTAAAAAAGCTAATTGGTAATCGCTTATCCTCCTCATTGTAAAATATACCAAATCCGCCTCCACAATTTATTTCATCAATTTCATAGCCAAATAAATTCTTAATATCCCCTACAAACTTTGCAAGTATTTCAACTTCAAGCCTATATATATTATTTTGATGTAGCTGTGAACCTATATGGGCATGCACACCCCTTAAATTTAAACCTTCTGAATTTAATATCCTCTTTACAGCATATAATGCACTTTCATCGTGCATTGGGAAACCAAATTTTGAATCCACCTGACCTGTTCTAATAAATTCGTGGGTATGGCCATCTATACCAGGAGTTACCCTTATTTGAACATCTATTGTTTTTTTATTTTCTTTTAAAATATCCTCTAAAATGTCTATTTCATTAAAGTTATCTATCACAATTCTTCCTACACCATACTCAACTGCCATACTAAGCTCTTCATAGGTTTTATTATTTCCGTGGAAGATTACATTTTCCATAGGAAAATCTACAGATTTTGCAGTATAGAGTTCTCCGCCTGAAACAACATCAAGCCATAACCCCTCTCTTTTTATTATTCGACACATCTCTTTGTTTAAAAAGGCTTTGCTTGCATAGGCTGCAACTCCATTATATTTTAAAATGTGATTTTGTTTTATATCCCTTATTCTCTCTAATATCTCCTCCTCATTCATAACATAAAGAGGAGTACCATATTTTTTAACCAAATAATCACATCTTACATCAGATATTTTAAGCATACCATCCTCTGCCATCGTTAATCCTCTATACCCAAACATTTTCATCCCTCCAAATTTTTCAAAATCAAATTGATTTTATAAAGTCACTATATCCCATCAATTCAGCCATATGTAAAACACTTTTAAATTATAATTATTTCCCTCTTCTCTAAATTTCGAAATTAAATGATATTATTTACATTAGGTTTTCACATTTTTTTATATTTCCCGGGAAATCGTGTGATTATAACTTATAATATACAATATTCGATATTTTGTATGTAAAATCCTCCTTAAAACTTCTTATAAGAATTATACATAATTTTTAAGATTTTAGCCAATTATATTTTTAAATAAAAATATTAGAGGTGTTGAATATGGAGCATCTCAGCAAAAACATTTACCAAAACATAAATAAAATTATATCCTATATGCCTAATTCCTCAACATTGGTAAAACGAGAAATACTTATAAATAAAAAAACAAAATGTTTTATACTCTATGTAACTAACCTTTGTAATCGCAAATCCATTGAACTACATATTATAAGTCCCCTATTAAACAAAGTAAAGGAAGACATAGAAACAATAGATAGCCCTGCAGAATATATAATGCAAAACTATATATCTGTAAGTGAAGCTACAATAATAAAACACCTTAACAATATAACTGTAGAACTCCTGCGTGGAAAATGTCTGATATTGATAGATAAAACAAATCAAGCAATACTTTGCGATACCTCCGATATACCTCATAGAAACATACAGGAATCCAATATAGAAAAAACTTTAAGAGGCGGTCGTGAATGCTTTGTGGAAAACATAGAAATAAACTTAGCCCTCATTCAAAATAAAGTAAAATCAAATAAACTAAGGATAGAAAGGATGATTCTTGGAACTGAAAACAATACTGATGCCGCAATAATTTATTTAGATGGAGTAATCGATCCTGTTGTACTTGATACTATTAAATTTAAATTAAATAGAATAAAAAAGCTCCCATATATTCTCTGTACAGGTTATATAGAGCAGCTTATTGAGGATTTCCCCTATGGTTTTTTCCCTCAACTTAAAAATACTGAAAAACCCGATAAGGTCGTATCTGACCTATTTCAGGGAAAGGCTGCGATTTTAATATCTGGTGCACCCTATGCCTTAATTGCACCAGCAGTGTTTATCGAATTTTTTCAGGGATTTGAAGATTATTCTCAACGAATTTTAACTTCTGTATTTGTTAGACTTACAAGGATTTTATCTGCAATGCTTGTTCTTTTGGCAACACCTATATATCTTTGTGTTTTATCCTATACATCACAAATTGTCCCAATAAAGCTAATTAAGGTTATATATAACTCGAGGCTTGGAATACCTCTTCCGCCCTTCTTAGAAATTTTAACTATGGAGATTGCTGTCGAACTTCTCCGTGAAGGTGGACTAAGACTCCCAACTCCAATCGGTCAAACCCTTGGTATAGTTGGAGGTATTGTAATAGGAGAAGCTGCAACAAAGGCAGGATTAGTAAGTCCAACAACTTTAGTTGTTGTTTCTACAACCGTTATAGCCTCCTTCTTAATTCCTAATTACGAAATGGCACTATCTATTAGATTTCTTAGGTTTCCAATGCTAATATTAGCTCATATGTTTGGCCTTTTAGGTGTAATACTTGGATTTTACCTTATAGTAATAATAATTATTAATATGAACTCCTTTGGAATACCTTATTTTGCTCCCTTTGCACCACTTAATTACTCTGACCTTAAAGATACCGTAATTAGGTTCCCATTAGATAAAATACTTAGAAAACCTAAAAGTTTAAAAATAAAGAAGGGTAAAATATGAGTAAAGTAATTGAAAATACAATTACCAAAAGACAGTATATATTTATTTTAATCAGTGCTGTTGTTGGAATTGGTATTCTCTCTGCTCCAAACTCAATTTGCCAAAAGGCAGAACAGAGTGGATGGATTTCTATGTTTATAGGATGCATATATCCTTTGACAATAACCTACTGTGCCTATTTATCCTATAAAAATTTAGGTTTTATTGACTTTTATACCCTAAACGAAAGGATATATGGTAAATTTTTTACTAAAATTATATTTATATTTTTTATGTTAACTCTAACCATTTATGCATCTTCTGTTTTGTCAGGATTTTTTAATGTTTTAAGTAAGGAAATTTCTTTTTTCCTTCCACCTTCAATGATTGTTACAGTAGTTTCTTTAACAATTGTTTTTACAGCAAGTTTTGGGCTTCAATCATTAGGAAGGCTATCTGAAATTGTATTTTATTTTTCTTCCATACTTTTTCTTTTTCCTCTCTTTACAATTAAAAAAGGAGATATAACTAATATTCTCCCCCTTATATCATCTTTTGAAAAAATTTTATCATCTATACCTGCCTCCTTTTACTCCTATGCAGGTATAGAAATTTCATTCTTTATATTACCTTATGTTGTTAGCAAAAAAACTATAAAAAACGCAGGTTTTATATCTTCCATAATTATAGCACTGATATATACTTCTTTAACTTTTTTAACCATTTACTACCTTGGGTTTGAACTTACAACCAAAATATATTATCCTGTGCTTTTTATAATGGAGACTATAGAAATTAGCATAATATCTGATTTTAAAATAGTATTCATCTTCCTTTGGAGTGGTATTATTTTAAAGATTTTGGCCTGTGATTACTTTGTTATTGCCCATACCTTTTCAAGACTTACACACATACCCTATAAAAAAAGCTGCCTTATTACTTGGCCCTTTGTTATGATGTTTACAGTTTTTATGATACCTGAACACGGAAGAAACGTATTCCTTGAAAATACAATACCGTATATTGTATATACTATGCTTTTATATTCTATTATAACGGCTATACTATCTAAACTAAAGGTGATGAAGGGTGTATGAAAAGAAATGTATTTATAATTTTATTAATTCTATTAACGACCTTTACGGGATGTTACGAAATGGAACCCATTGAAAATTTATCTGTAATGATTGGAATTGGGTATGATATTGATAAAGATTCAGATAAAAAAATTGTTGATCCTATTGAGATGTTTGTATTTAAAGGTGATGGAGAAGTTGAAAGGCTTATTTCTCCTGGAGTTGCTGAAACTATCTACAATACAGTAAATGATAGGCAAACAATAATGAGCAAAAAGTTTTTGGTAGGAACAGAAAAGCTGTATCTTATTAGTAGAGAAAGGGCAGAATATGGAATAGAGGATTTACTTGAAACATTAGTTAGAGATGAGGGAAGAAATGAAATAGCCTATGTAACCATTACAGAAGGTGATACCAAACACTTTTTCAATATGGTTCCTATAGACAACACAAGTATGTCTGAGGCAATTTCAGGTATATTAAAATTTTCTAATCTCGCAAATTTTTTCCCAAAAGAAGTAACCATAAAAGAACTTTTGTTTATGTATCATCAAACAGGTAGAAGAATAATACTTCCATATATAGTTGATGATAAGAGGAAGCCTAAAATTGCTGGGATTTGTGTATTTGATGGTGCTAAACTAAAACATATTATTCCATTAGAGGAAGCCTTTTATATAAATATGATAAGAAGTAGAAAAAGCGATGGATATATAAGCATAATAAAGGATAACAATCCTAAAATATGTTATACCATTAAAGCAAAAAATTATGTAAACGTAGAAGTTGATTATGATGATAAGCTTATTTATACAATAAACATAACATTAAAGGGCAACTTAAAAACCGATACTATACATAACACTGCAATTACCGCAAAGGAAGCAAAGGAGATTGAAAGGACCTTTGAGGAATATATTACAGAGCAACTTAATAAAACAATCGAAAAGGTACAAAATAAGTATAAAATAGACTGTTTTGATATTACAAAATATGCTGCTGCAAAGTTAGGTAAGCACAGCCCCCTTTTAACAGATGAAGAATTTCAAAGGGCTCAAATAAATGTAAAGGTAAAGGTTATACTTGTTGACTTAGGAAGAAGTATGAAGTAGATATTCCCTTATTATTTCATTTTCCTGTATGTGTGCTTTGTCAATTTCCTCTACAATCCTCCCCATATTCATAAATATTATCCTATCACATAGTCTTATTGCTTGATAGATGTTATGTGTTACAACAACAATACATCTATCATCTTTTTTGCTGTTTAAAATAGCCTCTTCTATTATTCTTGTATTTTTAGGATCTATACTTGCTGTTGGTTCGTCAAACAGCATAAGCCCCTTACTTTGAGCAATTACCCTTGCAATTGCAACCCTCTGCATTTCTCCTCCAGATAAACTTGTGGCATTTCTTTTTAATAGATTTTCTAATTTTAACATCTTAACTATTTCACTTAATTTATCTAAACTTGTATTTGCCCACTTTATACTCATTTTTATATTATCTTCAACAGAACAGTTAAAAAGATAGGGTTTTTGTGATAAGACAGATATATTGTTATAAATTTTATTTTTATCTTCACAAAACTCCACTTTACCCTCATATCCCTTTAAATTACCGCTTAATATCCTCAAAAGTGTACTTTTACCTGAACCATTTGGACCTAATATTCCATATATATTACCATTTTTTAAGGATAAATTTTTTATATTTAAATAAAATCCATCCTTTTTATAAACTAAATCCTTTATTAAAACCTCCATTATTTTAACTCTCCCTATTTAAATTTGATATTAATAGGTTAACTAAAAATGATATGCATAAAAGTATTATACCTACTGCAATTGCCTCTTCAAAATTACCCATATTTGTTTGTAGAACTATATAAGTAGTCATAACTCGGGTTTTGTGCTCTATATTACCCCCAACCAACATAACTGCACCAACTTCTGATACAGCTCTTGAAAACCCTAAAAATACAGTTGCTATAATATTAAACTTAAGCTCTCTAAAAAGCAAGATATACCTACTTATTTTATCGGCATTTAAATTATTAAGTTCCTCCAATATTATACTTCCTTTGGTATTTATAATATTTATAGCGGTGCCTGCAATTAATGGAACTATAATTATTATTTGAGCTATAATCATAGCATTTGGCGTAAAGAGAAGTCCTAAACTTCCAAGAGGTCCCCTTTTTGAAAAGAGAATATATACTAAAAGCCCTGCAACAACAGGTGGAATAGCCATAAATGTATTTATTATTCCCTTTAAGCCTTTATTAAATTTAAAATCTTCAATTGTAATAAATAGTGATAAAAAAATCCCCATAACACTTGATATAATTGTTGACATAAAAGAAACATAAAGAGATAGTAGAACTATCTCAATTATGTTTCTATCAAAACCTAATATCAAATTAAAGGCACCTACAATTCCCTGCCAAATAGACCTCAATAAAAACAACTCCTTCTTTTACTTTTTGGCATTAGGTATAAATAAACTCTGTCCAAACTTTTCTTTTCCAAACTCACCAATTAGCCTCTGTGTCTTTTCTGATAAAATCCATTCTACAAAACACTGTGCCCCATCCTTGTTTATTCTGCTGTTTTTGTTTGGATTGACAGCTATAACTCCATATTGATTTTTCAAATCCTCTTTTCCTTCTACTAATACCTCTAAATCTAATTTTTCCTTTAATGTAAGATATGTTGCCCTATCCGATATCGTATAGGCTCCCTTCTCACTTGCCATTAAAAGAGTTTCTGCCATCCCTTTTCCTACCTTTACATACCAATCACCCTGAGGATTTATCCCTATTTTTTCCCAAAGCCTCTTTTCAAACTTATGAGTACCTGATTCGTCACCTCTTGAAACAAACTCTGCCTTTGCACTATAGATTTTTTTAAGTGCATCTTTTGCAGTAGAAATTCCTTTAATCTGTGCTCTATCATCCTTTGGTCCTAATATTACAAAATCATTATACATAACATCAAAACGTTCAATACCGTATCCTTCCCTCACAAACTTCTCTTCATCTTCCTTTGAATGAACTAGAAGCACATCGGCATTACCATCCATACCAAGTCTAATTGCTTGTCCTGTACCTACTGCAACCACATTAACTTTATAACCATATTCTTTTTCAAACTCTGGTAGTATGTAATCTAAAAGACCTGAATCACGAGTACTTGTTGTGGTTGCTAATATAATCTCCCTATTATTAACTTGTTTTCCGCAGGATATAGTAATCAATAAAATTAAAAATATAAAAAATAATGATAAACGTCTTTTCAATATATACAACTCCTTTCCTATATGGGAGGCATATTCGTTTCCAAATATACCCTATCGGCTGTCATCCATAGCAAAGCCTTAGGATGTTCAGCTCGAAGCTGTACCTATTATATCATTCTCCTATTATTTTAACAAGAACACGTTTTTTTCTCATACCATCAAATTCACCATAGAAAACCTGCTCCCAAGGCCCTAAGTCTAATTTACCATCAGTTATTGCAACAACTACCTCTCTACCCATTATAGTTCTTTTCAAATGTGCATCTGCATTATCCTCAAATCCATTGTGTTTATACTGGCTATAGGGTTTTTCTGGTGCAAGCTTTTCCAGCCAAACCTCAAAGTCGTGATGTAATCCTGATTCATCGTCATTTATAAAAACACTTGCTGTAATATGCATTGCATTACAGAGAAGAAGCCCCTCCTTTATACCGCTTTCTCTAACACAATCCTGAAGAGTATGTGTTATGTTGACAAAACCTCTTCTTCTTGGTATTTCAAACCAAAGTTCTTTTCTGTAACTCTTCACAATAACCCCTCCTTTTTAATTCTATATATTCTATTTTACTAAATTTACAAAGTTTAAAATACCCCATTAATGGATTTTATAATTGTTTATAGATACAAAAAATAAATACTTACCAAAAATCCATTAATAGGGCGTGAACTCAATATTAAAATTTATTACTGTTTTAATGAACCCGTCATACCTTGTACAAAATAGTTTTGCAATGTAAAGAAAATTATAATCATAGGTAATGTTGCAATTACTATTGCCAGCATTATTGCTCCATACTCAGGAAAATATGCCGACGACATAGATGAAATTAAAAGCGTCATCGTCTTTTGCTTGTCGCTTTGAAGTATTATAAGTGGCCAAAGGTAAGCATTCCAACTTGTCATAAATGAATAAATAGCAGCTGCTGCATAGGTTGATTTCATAGATGGCACCACAATAGAAGTAAATATTTTAAACTCACCTGCTCCATCTACTCTTGCAGCTTGTATTATTTCCTTTGGAAAGCTCTTAAAGCTTTGTCTAAAGAAGAATATTATAAATACCGATGCTAAAGATGTAAGAATTAATCCTCTGTGGGTATTTAAAAGATTAAGCTTAACTATTAACCTAAATAGAGGTATCATTAAGGCTGCAAAGGGAACCATCATTGATAAAAGTATAATGGCATAGGTTTTTTCCCTTGCTTTAGAGGGGTAAAATTCAAATCCATAGGCTGCCATTGAAGATATAGCTAAGGAACCAAGAACTGTTAATGTAGATATCTTTATTGAATTAAAGAAGATTCTTTTTACATCATAATTACTAAATAATACCTTTGCATTATGAAAAAATTGATTCCCAAAGGTCATTTTTCCCTTTATAACATCTACAGCTGAATTTGTCATACCTACAATCATCCAATAAAATGGAAAAACAGAAATAAGGAACATTAAAATTAAAAACAGATATATAATTATCCTTGATAATCTTATTTTTTTCATTCTTTATCACCTGCCACTTTAAACTGAATAAAACTTAATATTGCGACTATGAAAACTATGACATATGCAATTGTTGCCGCATAACCAAAGTTTGGCATATACTTAAAACACAAGTTGTAGATATAAACCGATAATGTAAGTAAAGAATTACCTGGTCCAGTAGTTGCACCTGTTACGCCACCCTGTGAAAGATTCATAGGTTCATCAAATAGTTGAAGCGTACCTATTGTAGACATTATAGTTGTAAAAACAATTATTGGTTTTAACATTGGAATTGTTATGTGGAAAAATTGTTGCATTTTACTTGCACCATCAATTTCGGCTGCTTCATATAACTCATCTGGAACACTCTGAAGTCCAGATAGATAGAAAACCATATTATAACCTGTCCAACGCCAAGTCATTGCAATTATAACAGTTACCTTTGCCCAAAATGGATCCATAAGCCAAGGAATTGGCTGTTTTATTATATGCAGCCTCATAAGGCTTAAGTTTATAAATCCATCTACACTAAACATCATTTTAAATAGGATAGTATAGGCTACAAGAGAGGTTACTGCTGGTAAAAATATACCTGTTCTAAATAAACCTCTAAATTTTATAGTCTTATCATTTAGAATTGCAGCCAAAATTAAAGCTAATAATAACATTATAGGCACCTGTATAATTAGAAATATAAATGTATTTTTTAGGGCTTTAATAAACATTTCATCTTTAATTAACTTTGTATAATTCCCTAATCCAACAAACTTTTGTACTATACCCTTTGACGACATAGTAGATAAAATCAAGGAATAGATAATAGGATAGAACATAAATACTGCTAATAAAATTACTGCTATAGATATAAATAACCATCCATATCTATCAAGGGATCTTTCGTAGGATTTTGTTGCTTTTCTAAGTTGCATTAATAACACCTCGCTTTTAACATAAACAGCAATAGAAGTCGCCCACTTCTGTAAGTGGGTGATGAATGTTGCTAAAATATATAAAAAATGCTACAATTATTACAACCAAAACCAAGCTAAAATTAGCCATGTAAATGGTATATCTGGGGAAGGAACAGCCCTTTGAGCGTGGGATAACTTGCTCCGCTTTGAGTATTGACCACGAAGCCACTACTTCTATAAGTGGGGGTAGTTCACAAAGAGGAATAATACATATAATTTGCATTATTCCTCTTTTCAATTTAATATTTACTTACCTATTTGATTTTTTAATTGTTCTTCTGCCTTCTTTAATGCCTCTTCTACTGTAATCTTTCCTGAATAAACATCTGGCATATTAGCCATAATTGCAGCATCTGCTTCATATGTGTAAAGACCAAAATCAACTGAAGGTATATTCTTCATCCAATTTGATAGGTCAGCAAATACCTTTTGTCCTCCGAAGAATTCGTCCGCCTTTGAATATGCATCTCCTGTTGCTGCAGGTAAATATGAACCCATTGCTCCTCTTTCTACTAATATCTTTTGATAGAAATCGTTATCTGAAGCATAAATCTTATTTAAGAAATCTATAGCTATATCTTTTCCCTTAGTTCCTTCTAATACATACCAGCTTGAACCTCCAAGATTTGAAGCATTAACTGAACCAGTAACATTTAGTCTTGGGGTTGGTGCAACCGCCCATTTTCCTGATTGACTTGCTTCTGCCTTTATTGAACCTATTATCCAAACTCCTGTTACAACTGCTGCTGATTCTCCTTTGTTAAATGCAGCAACCCACTCATTCCATCCACTTGTCTTTTTAATTATATCTGCATCAACAATTGCCTTATATGTCTTTACAGCTTCCTTTAGTGCCTCATTGTTGGCTATATTTACATTACCATTCTTGTCAAAATACCATTGTCCTGCAGATTGAAGCATTATTCTCATTAATCCACCATCGTCTAATCCAAAACCTAACATTGCCTTTCCTGTTTTCTTCTTTACGTCCTTTCCTATTTCAATAAACTTGTCCCAAGTAATATTATTTAAATCTTCTGGTTTATATCCTGCCTGCTCTAAAATATCCTTTCTGTAGAAGAAACCTGAAACACCTGAATCAAATGGTACTCCATAAACCTTACCATCTACTGTCATAAGACCTACTTTGTAGTTTGCAAATTTGCTATGATCTATTTTTCCTGTCAAATCTGCAAAGGCTCCTGGATATGATTTTAGATATTTTTGAGCATTATAATCCTCTATTAAAACTATATCTGGAAGTCCATCCTTAACACCTGATGCAAGCATTGTATGTAGTTTCTGTTCAAGGTCTGCCTTTGCCATATCAACTATTTCAATTTCTACCTTAGGATTATCCTTTGTGTATCTTGCTTTAGCTTCATTCATAATTGCAATGTTGAAGTTTGGATCCCAAGCCCAGATTGTTATTTTTCCTGATTTTTCTGCTGGCTTATTATCTTGTCCACTTGTTTGTTGTGTCTTTGAACATCCTGCAAAAATAGAAATAAAGAGACTTAGAATTAATAAGATTGACAAACTTTTCCTTTTCAATTTCTTCTCCCCCTCTTTTAATGAGTTTAGAAAACCTTTTCTGTTTTTATTTTATTATATGTATTTGAATTTTACAACAATATTTTGAAATTTCTTAATTTTTTTATTAAAAAAAGTATGTCTTTTTCGTATAAAAAGGGCTGTGAAACTTACTTCACAGCCCTTCAACTTTACTTTACAACAAAAATTGCAACTTCTCCGTGCTTTAACACTACATCCTTCTCTTCTTTATCTGCCTTCCTAAAATCTTTAAATATTGTCTTTAATGAAACTATACTAAATCCAAGTGCCTTTTCTATATCTTCCTTTGAAAGCTTTACTGAATCCTCAAAATCTAAGTTACCTATAACAAGCAGTACTTCATCATTTACTTTGTATGCAGTTGCAAGTATATTCTCTCTATCAAATCTACATTTTACATAATTATTAATATCTGTAATATGATCTAAATACTCTTTTCTTATATTTGCTACATCTTCTAATATATTTAGTATTTCATCATTTTCACTGTTTTCCCAATGTAATGCATACTTATCAAAGAAGGCAAGCTTTCCGTATAATGGGTCATTCTTATCAAGTAAAAATCTATTTTCTTCCTTAGCATCAAGTCCTAAATTCATAGGTTGTTTTTCTAATATTTCAAAACCTGAAGTTATGAAAGGAACTCCATTTGGTAAAAATGCATTCATTACTGCTACAAATTTAGAGAACTTCTTTCCACCAAGTCTTGAAGCTGCTCTTGGTGTATCTGGAGTTTCCGCTGCTGCAAATATTGGAGCCTTTAGGTTTTCCATATCCTCTACAAGCTTATTAAACTTACCCTTATAGAATCTTGGTTCTTCTGCCCAAGCTGTTCCTATTATCATATTATAATTTGCTTCTCTTGCTGCTTTGTCTCCCTTATTGTCTAATACCTCTGCAATAAAGCAGAAATCCTCATCAAACTCTCTTGGATTTTTTAGAATCATCTCTTCTAATTCCTTTGGTAGTGCGTGTCCCATATCAATACGAGCACCATCTATACCATACTTTCTTTGATAGCTTGGTATAATGTCTGCAATTCTTTCCCAAAGTTCTAAATTCTTTTGCTTTCCTTGGAATAAGTTAGACTTTATTATATCAAATAATATATATGGTGGCTGATTTTCATCTACATACTTTGCAGACTCCTCAGGGTTATCTAAATATAATCTTAGGAAGGTAACATCTGTCCAAGGTGGTTGTGGGTCGTTTATACAGTCTGAGAAAGCTGGAGCAGTAGTTATTCCAAACTCCTGTTGTATTAAATCAAAGAAATCTAAACTTTTGTCCTTTAAACATCTTTCCTTAATGCTATTCCACTTCTTTTCATCTATAACATTTGGAGCAGGGCAGAACTTTTTAATATGATTTTTTACACTTTCACTTGCATAAACCTTCGGTAGATTTTCTACAGATGGCTTATCCCCAGCCTTTATTCCTTCTACATAAGGTGGTGCATATGTGTCAAGCTCATCTATCTTTACCCAGTAGAACCATTCTGGATGTTCAAATATAAGGTCACTATCCCTCGCTGAAGTTCTTGGTATTATATCAATCATTATTCTTATGCCTAATATATGACAAGCCTCTACTAATGCTTTAAACTCTTCATCTATTGAGATATCTTCACCTAACATTGGATCCTTTAAAGTTGGATCAAGCTCAAAAAAGTTCTTAACTGCATATGGGGAACCCATCTCACCCTTTTTATATCTCATACTGTTTTTGGATATAGGTAGTAGATATATTGCATCTATTCCCATTCTCTTAAGATGTGGTAGAAGTGCTATTGTCTTTAGGAAAGTCCCTGTGTCCTTAAGTCCAAATCTGTTATTTAGCTCAAGATTTCCACTTCCATCGTGGTCATAGGCACTTGATGTTCTTATTTGCATACCATAAACATTAGCCTTCTTTATCCAGTCTCCACCTATGTATCCGTCCCATTTTTTTGTCTCTACTAATTTAGATAGCGGATTGCTATAATTTTTTTCTTTGTTGTAATATGGTAGTATTGTATTTTTAATACATTCACTGTAGAATTCATAAGGATTTACTGATATTGTTCCCTTATTTTCTTTTAAACCTTTGTATCCAAATGAATTCCAAATAGCAGGCACTTTAAAGTCAATCTCTTTTCCCTTGTCTATGTTTTCTTCAAGCCTATTTAATATTTTTAATAAACTGCTCATAATATGCCTCCTTATAATTGTTCAAACGATTGCACTACTATATTATAAAATATTTTGACTTATAAAACAACACATTTATGTGAAAAATTTAAAATTTTTAAGAATGAGCCACTATAATTTTATGCTGTTTTATTATGTAATAATTTCTATATTGTTGTAGCAAATTAAATACTTTCAGGTTCTTTTGTAAAAATTTTTCTCTAATTTTTAATACCAATTAAATGATAAAAATGATATAATTTAAATTGTGGTAAAGGGGGTATTATATGAAACTAAAGAAAATAGCCTTAGGGTTATCTTTATTTTTAATTTTTAGTACAAGCCTATCCTATGCAACTCCAATAGAAGAAAAGAAACAGTTAGAACAAAAACTTCAAGAAACAAAAAAAGAATATAATGATGTTTTAGAGGAAATAGGTGAAATAGAATCTAAAATAGAGGAAATAGATGCAGAGGCCTATGAAGTTAGCCTTGAAATAAAAAAGAATGAAGATGAGATTAAGAAAATTAATAATGAAATATTACAAAGACAACAAGAAATTGAAAAGGCTCAACTGGAATTTGAAAATAGAAAAAAGACAGCTGATGAAAGAATTAAAAATATGTATATGAATGGTTCGGAAAATTATATAGAGTTAATACTTGGTTTTACCAGCCTTAGCGATTTACTTTCAAGAATTGAAATGGTAAAAACAGTAATACAGTTTGACCTAAATGCACTTGATGAAATCAACAGGGGAATACAAGAATTAAACAATAAAAAGAAAGAACTTGAACTATCTAAAGCAAAGATTGAAGAACTAAAATATCAAAACGAAGAAAAATTAAAGGATATAAACCAAAAGAAAATGGAACAGCAACAATTAATATCACAGCTTGAGTCTAAAAAGAAGCAGTACGCAGAGCAAATGAAAAAATATCAGGCAAAAATATATCAATTATACAATCAAATAAATGGAAAAACAAATAAATCTACATCAACCTCAAGAGGAAATATTTCAGCCTCCTCCAACGAAATAGTATCATTTGCGTTAAATTTCTTAGGTACTCCATATGTATGGGGTGGAAATACTCCATCGGGATTTGACTGTTCTGGCTACGTTAAATATGTATATGCTCATTTTGGTATTAATCTTCCAAGAAGAGCGTCAGAACAGGCAACAGTTGGACAAACTGTTAGTCTTGATGATGCCCAGCCAGGAGATTTAGTATTCTTTTATAGCCCAATTAGTCACGTTGGAATTTACTTAGGAGATGGAATGTTTGTACACGCTCCAAGAACCGGTGACGTCGTAAAAATTTCACCACTTAAAGGAAGAAAATTAACACTAATAAAGCGTATAAGATAAGCCATAGGTAAATTCCTATGGCTTATTTCGTTGATACATACTGCTAACACTTCCAAGTAAATCGTGTATAAAATTTGAACCTCTACTAATTAAAATACCTGTTAAAATTGCCCCTAAATATTTAATAGTAAGAGGCCTTCCTAAGTATGAAAAAATGTCAACATTTGCAGCAATAGCTATTAAAATACCTACAGCTGTTGCACCTATTCTATCATAATTAATTTTATCCTTAGTTTTTATAAGCTTTAATGTTTCCCATATAGCTTCAGTAAACAGTGCCAACATAATTATATCCTGCATAGAAACACCAAAAATATTGCTCTTCTTAAAATATATTATGTAAGCTACAATTTTATAACAAATGAAATATGAAATTTTTATTGACTCATCCTTCATTTTGTGTTATTTTAATATGGAAAGTAACTCCATATTCCCTCATTCCCCATATCCGGATTTATTCCGGATTTATTTTTTTATTCAATCATTATTGCTAAACGTATATGACAGTTCCTACTTAAAAAACCCTATAAAAGAGTTTTGTTTATTACTACAAAATCCAAATTGTTGACAAACCCATTTGTTAACTAAAGTATAAGAAAAGCCCCATGAAAGGATTTCAATGGGTTCTTTCATAAGCTTTAGCAATTCTTAGGTTTTCGACTCTGAAAAAGTCCGTAATTCGGCACAGGACGTGCCGAGCCGAGCGGCCATCAGGACGATGGCATCGCGAGGGTAGGACTTTTTCAAACAAAGAAAAGCTTAGAATTGATTAGCAAAATGAACCGATGCCCAAGAAATCCTTAATGGGGCTAATCAATATATAACTTTTTCAACAGCCTGGATTTCGTTTATTACTACAAAATCCTTTTATGGTACTACACTATATATTACTTTTTTCGTGCCTAAGTGATAAATACAGTAATCTATACTATTACATCCACAATTGTTATATTAGTTTGTTTTGATAAATCAATTTCAATAGGTTGAATTGAATTACCCTTCTCATCATAAATAATTCTAACTACTGGTTTATCCGGCAATCCCTTATTGTGTCCAACCACAAATCCTTCAATTCCATTTGACAACCTTACACATACACCTAAGGGATATATTGAAAAATTATTTTTAAATATCTTTACAAGTTCTACATCAAAGAAGGTACCACTTCCACCTAATATAAACTCATAGGCTTCATTTGCTAAAAATCCCTTTCTATATACTCTATCACTTATAATCGCATCATAAACATCACTTATACAGCCTATCCTTGCAAACATTGAAATATTTTCTCCCTTTAATTTGTTCGGATAGCCTGAACCATCAAATCTTTCGTGATGTTCAAGAACAACCAATCTTCCTCGTTCATTGATATATCTTATATTCTTTACTATGTCATATCCATAGATGGTATGCTTCTTCATTATCTCAAATTCTTCTTCTGTTAGTTTTCCCTTTTTATTTAATATCTCTGTTGGTATTTTTGTCTTTCCAATATCGTGAAGAAGTGCTCCCATACCTAAATCTAAAAGCATATTCCTTGTATAATTAAGGTTTACTCCAAAGAATAGTGCCAATACACAGGTATTTAAGGAATGAATAAAGGTATAGTTATCAAAGGTTTTAAGCTCCATTAAATAGGTTGAATTTATATCCTTGTTCTCAAGCAAATACTCTACAATATTCAAAATAGTGTCCATTGTGTTTCTTACTTCATTTACATTATTGTATTGAAGCTTAGAAAAAACCGTTGAAACTGATTTTACAGCTTGAGACTTCAATTGTAAAAACTCAGCATCCTGCCCCTTTAGGTCGTCTAAGTGTGCATCCTTTATATACAAAAACTCTACACCTATACTTTTTAATCTTTTTATATAGGTATCTGTTAATATAACTCCCTCTCTTAATAAAATTGCACCATCTGCTCCAAGTATACTTTGTGCAAGCTCATCTCCTGGTTTTACTCTTTCTATGTTAACAAGTCTCATTAATCTACACCTCATAGCAAAATTTGACACATTTTTATTTTAATTTTTTTTACAATTAAAATCAATATTAAAATATAAAAATTTTGTCAAATCAATAGAAAAATGATAATACTTTTATCCTTTCTATGATGCTTCATTTGTTAAAATTAAATCTTTTATCTGTCTTGGTTCAAATTTTGGTACTTCATATTTCTTAATAAACTCCAATGTAGCTTCAAAATCCTTTAATAAATCCAAATTATTTTCTATTAGTTCTCGTTTTAATAATTCATTGAAATAATTTATATAAGAAAAATAATCCTTTCTTTCCTTTGAAAATTCGCTATAACCCTGTTTACAAAGTTCTATTACTTCTCTACATAGATAAAGATTGCAGGGATGTGGGCGAAGTCTATAATCTATTTTGCACCCATTTTCTTGCCAAAATGGACACAACCTAAAAAATAGTTTTTTATCAAAATCAATATCTTCATCTATATTCATATTATTAAATCCATACTCATCAAAGTAACCTCTAACCTCTAAATAGAAACTACTTATATATACATTCTCCAATGTTTTTAGTCCCTTTATAAAATCCTCTCTTCCCATCGATAGGATATTTTTAATATCCATTAATGTGTATTTAGGATAATACCAACAGCATCCCCTATTTTTATTTATAAATGATTTAGATTCTATAAACCCTTCACATTTTCCACATAGGCTGCATCTAAACAGAGGTATATTATCTTCAAAATGATATGTTAACATAGAACCCCTCCTCAAAAATACTTAATTTTAACAAAAAACAAAAGCACTTTTGAGATTTACCCAATAAATTAAATGATTTTTCATAATTTTTAATTATTTTAAAAATTGATTATATTTGTTAAAATTGGTTATAATATTAATGTAATGCAGGTATAGCTCAATGGCAGAGCTCCAGCTTCCCAAGCTGGCTATGCGGGTTCGATTCCCGTTACCTGCTCCATTTTATTTTTTGAGCTCTGCCACAACTATAAGCCTCTGTTTATTACTATATAGAGGATGACAAGTTATAAGTGTGACAAGTGACTTACCCTTAGTTGGATTCAAAACCTCCACCTTATCGGGAGTTACAATCTTCTTTTCAATTACATTAAAATAAAATTCACCATCTTTAGTTTTTATCTTTATTTCGTCTCCAACTTCAAGCTCATCAAGCCTATGAAAAAATCCTCCTGTATAATGAGCTCTGTGTCCTGCAATGCAGTAATTACTACTATCTGCTCCTAAGGGTCCTGTTCCTTCAATATGTCCTGCGGCATTTCTTAAACTTTCCTCTGTGGCACCCTCTACAATAGGTATTATTAAATCAATTTTAGGTATTTCAAGTACCCCAATAGGATTTTTGGCATTATACCTATTATCCTTCTTTGCATTATTTTTTTCCAAATCATTTGCAGCTATAGAACTTTTTACTCCCAAAGCAGTTTCAATCAGAGCCTGTCTTTCTTTATAGGCTATATAGTTTATAACCCCTGTAAAAATTAATATTGAAATACCTAATGTAATTAAAAAAATTCCAAACTTTTTCATCTGCTTCCCCCTTAGAATATGCTTAAATCAAGTTCCCTTGAAAGCTCCTCCAAAACCTTTAATCCTGCTATGCTATTTCCCTTTTTATTTAAAGCAGGACCAAATACACCTATTCCCATTCTGTTTGGAACAGCAGCAAGTATACCCCCACCAACTCCACTTTTACCAGGTATTCCAACCTTTACTGCAAATTCACCTGACTCATCATACATTCCACAAGTAACCATTATAGTTTTTACTATTCTTGCATAATGGGCCGGAATTATTCTTTCTCCACTCCAGGGTAAAAGTCCATTATTTGCAAGCATTGCTGCTATTCGTGCAATATCTTTGCAGGTAACCTCCATAGAACACTGCATAAAATATGCATCCAATATATCTTCAACATCACCATCTATAACACCTGTACTTTTCATATAATAGGCAAGGGCTCTGTTTCTATGCCCCGTCTCCTTTTCCGACTTAAAAACATCATAGTTTATATTTATATCCTTATTTCCTGTTATTCTTCTTGTAAACTTTAATATCCTTTCAATCTTTTTCTCACTACTTTCACCATAGATTAATGAAGTTGTTGCAATTGCTCCTGAATTTATCATTGGATTTAATGGCTTTTGTGGATTTCTTGTTTCAAGTGAACTTATTGAATTAAATGTATCTGCAGTAGGTTCCATATCTATCTTTTCAAAAACCTTTTCAGGTCCATTATCCAAAAGAGCAAGCATTAATGTTACAACCTTTGATATACTCTGCATTGTAAACTTTACATTATAATCTCCCTCACCATACTCTTCACCATCTAATGTCACCACATATATTCCTAAGTGATTTTTATCTGCCTTAGATAGTTCAGGGATATAGGTAGCTACTTCACCCTCTTTAGTATATTTCCTGTTGTGATTGATAATTGATGAAAGTAAAATCTGCATACTCATTCCTCCATATCGCCTCAATTTTATATATCATATATGTCGCTGCAAGTAAATCTGCACATCCTCCAGGACTTATATTCCTTTCTTTAAATTTTCTATCCAAATTTTCAATATAATCTACTCCCTCTTTTGTTGCCATTCCTCCAAGTTCTAATGCAATTTTAGAATGTTTTTTTACAAAATTTAATCCCTCAATTGAAGTACGATGCACAACCGTTGTATCATCAACTACTGTCATAAGAGAAAGTAGAGTATTAACAAGCGTATCATTAATACTTAACCTTTTATTATATTTTTCAAATGTTGGAAGTGCATAATCTATAATTGACTTAAGTCCTCCCTCAACTTCACCACGAATACCAGTCAAACCATATTTTTTATAAATTCTCTGTCCGTTTGTCATTCCCTTTTTTTCATCGTAATTATTAAGTTCTCTCTCCACAATCCCCTCTGTAATTTCACTAACTATTTTAGATATAGAGGCTCTATTTACAGCTTTTTTTTCACGAAACAAAACTCCACATCCTGCACATATAACACCAAGCAAAAAAATTAATCCTTTATGCGTATTTACACCATCAGTTGCATAAAACATATCCTTTTCGGCTATAAGTCCAATTGGTCTTAGTTTATCTAAAACATTTTCACTATATATGATACCTGTATTTATAAATTCAGAAAAATAGGGTGCAATAGAAGATGCACTCTTTATAAAGGTTACATAACTCATATCCTTATGTGAACCATTAGAAAAGGGCGTTACAAGCCCTGGTTTGGGATGTGTTGAAACTTCAAGCAAAGTTGCCTCTAATGCAATCTGAGATATTTTCTTTATAAATGTATCTCTATTTGTCATACCTGTCTCCATATTCCTTTATCATTGTATTAACTTTTTCTAAAACCTCTTCTACACTATGTCTCTTTTTAACTATACACTCCCTTACAGCATTTCCACATACAATACATTTTCTTTCCTGTATATTAAAATCACCTCTACTTAAAGGCACCCCATCTTTATTATATATATCGACATCAAATATTCTTCCTAAAGGATGTTCAGTCTCAATTTTTATACTTCTTTTTTTAACTTCTATTATTGGTAAATCTATTATTAAAAGCAGGCTGTCTCCATCACAGCCTGATAATTTTTTTTCAACTTTAATCTTTCCATCAAACTCTTTATAAATTTCCTGTCTTAATATACTAAAAGCCATTTTAGCACATTCAGTATTTTTGTTTTTACCAGGATAATTAATTTTGGCACAAAGAACTGTTCCTAAATTTAATTCTATTAATTTTAATGTCTCCTCATATCTTCTTTCTCTATCCTCTAAAATCCCTATCAATGTGGTAAATCTCTCCTTTTTATATTCTCTATTATCCTTTTACCCTCTTCTGTTTTTAGAAAGTCATAGGTTATCTGTGGTACTAATTTTTCTACTTCATTAAGTTTATCTTCCTTCAATATGCTTCTAACGATTGATGCACTAACTGCCCTTCCGTCCTTTATTAGTCTTTCTACTAAGCAGACTTCTACTCCATAATTTGGTAATATATTCAGCATAGTTTTATTATATTCATTTGTTACATCACAGTAGGGTTCTGTACCTACATATCTCCTATTAATATTAAAGACCTTTGCAATATACATACCAAAAATAGTTGCATCAAGTTTAGTATATATGCTTAATTTATCATCCTTTTTTCTTAAAAAATACGATGGAAATGTATTGGATGAAATAATATATCTTCCACCCTTTATAACAGTAACATTTTTTAAATGCCTACATCCAAGCTTCACTAAGTTAAATCTTATATCCGTTGGGAAGGCTGATCTGTCCTCCTCAACTACAAATACAATAACCTCTTGATTTTCCTTTGCTGCTCTTTCAATTAAATAAAGATGACCAAGTGTAAAAGGATTACAGTTCACAACAAGAGCAGCCCTTTTTTTACTTACATCAATTCCACTTGTCTTTAGCATATTCAAAAGATACCTATTAACATCTGATGTACCCCCCTCAAGAAGCACAACAGAATCAGCCCTTGCAACCTCTTTAAAGCCTAAGGACTTAAAAATTTGTACATTTTTTTCTAACGTAAAAACAAAATACTCATATATTCCCTTATCAAACATTCTGTTTTGTATTTTTGTGATAAGAGAGGAGGCAAGCCCCTCCCCCCTGTATTCTTCCTTTATTCCAAAACATTTAATTACATTTTTTGAATAGGAACAGGTTCCTATAATCTCTCCATCTTCAAAACAACATAAAGTTTCATCAACATCCTTCTCAAGTTCCAATCCAATGCCCTTTAAAAATTCATCTGCCAAATATTTTTCAAAATCCATCAAAAATCTAAATTCCATAATATCATTCCTTTACTTTTCTAACTACATCTATTACAGTACCATCTCTGTATTCCACAACAGCCACAATCTTGTCATTAAACTCTATCTTTTCTGGAGTTCCCACCATATTTTCCGCAAGTTCTTTAAGTTCTTCTATTGTCATTATTGGTAAATTTGTTTCCTTTAATTTTTCTAATAAATCCTGTCTTCTTGGATTTACTGCTATTCCTCTTTCGGTTACTATTACATCGACAGTTTCTCCTGGAGTTGTAACTGTTGTAACCTTATCAACTACAATTGGAAGTCTTCCCTTTAAGAGCTTTGTAACAACTATTGCAAGCTTTGAACCTGCAGCAGTATCACTATGTCCTCCTGAACCTCCCATTATAACTCCATCAGAACCCGTTGTTACATTAACATTAAAATTTACATCTATTTCAGTTGCACCAAGTATCATTACGTCCAATCTGTTGACAACTGCTCCCTTATTGTGTGGATTTCCATAAAGTGATGCAGACATACCTTGGTGTGCAACATTTCTTCTGTAGGACTCCACCGCCTTTAAGTCAAAACATTGAACGTCAAATAATGCCTCAAATAAGCCTTCTTCAAACATATCTACTATATAGCCTGTAATTCCACCTGCTGCAAAGCTACCCTTTATACCTTTTTTCTTCATTACATCCCTTACATACTTTGCAACAGCAAGTGATATACCACCTGCACCAGTTTGGAATGAAAAGCCATCCTTTAGAAGCCCTGAAGCTTCAATAACCTCAGTTGCCATCTTTGCTATCTTAAGTCCAACTGGGTCCTTTGTTATCTTTGTTGTTCCTGAAACTATTCCTTTAGGATCACCTATTGAATCCACCTTAACTATATAATCTACATATTCTTGGCTTATTTCTATAGGACAAGCAGGGTAAGCAACTAAGTTATCTGTTATTGCAACAACCCTTCCTGCATACATTGCATCTGGTATTGCATATCCTAAACTTCCACAGGCTGAAGGCCCATAAACACCGTTTATATTACCATATTCATCGCAGGTTGGAGCTGCAATAAAGGCTATATCTATCTTTAAATCGCCTGATTCTATTGCCCTTGCTCTTCCTCCGTGGGTATGCATAATTGCAGGATATTTTAAAAGTCCCCTTGATACTGCCTCTGCAACAGGTCCAGACATATAATTTGCATATATACCTGTAACCACTCCATTTTTAATATGTTCAACAAGTGGTGCGTGAACAGGGAATATGGAACTTGCCGCAACCCTTATGTCCTTTATCCCCATCTTTGCTATTTCATCCATCACCATATTAAGAACATAGTCACCGTTTCTTAAATGATGATGGAAGGAAACTGTCATACCGTCCTTTATTTCACATTTTATTAGTGCCTCTTTTATTGATTCAACAAGTTTTACATCAGAAGGTGCAACACATTTAACAGAGACTTGTTTTTTGCTCTTTATACCAAGATTGTTGAAGGCTCCACTAAAGGGCTTAACCTCTCCATAGCCTTCTATGTACTCTGGTAAAACTCTTCCCAAAATATTTTCCATAAAATCACTCCCTTATGATACCTGCAAGTTTAGCTTTTAGTATAATGTTTTCTGCCCTTTGAATTATTGGTGCATCTACCATCTTTCCATCAAGTGAGAAAACACCCTTACCTTCCTTTAGTGCCTCTTCCTTAGCCTTTAAAACCCTCTTTGCATACATTATCTCTTCCATAGAAGGTGAGAATACCTCGTGTATATAATCAATCTGTCTTGGGTTTATTGCTGCTTTTCCCGTCATACCTATTGCCTTTGCCCTCTTTGTATCTTCTATTAAACCTTCAACATCATTTACATCTGCAAAGGGAGTATCTATTGCATCTATCTTATACGCTTTACATATTGAAGCTACCCTATTTCTTGCATAGAATATTTCATTTCCCTCTCTTGTTCTTTTTATTCCCATATCCGCTGTTAAATCCTCTGCACCAAGAAGAACTCCTATATTTCTCTTTGATGCAAGAATTGTTTCTCTTATGTTTTCAAGTCCAATTGCAGTCTCTACAAGAGGTAAAAGCTTAATTGAACCTAATTTAAATCCCTCTTCTCTTTCTATTATAGAGAGAATTTCATCAATCTCTTCAATATCATCACTTGTAGCCTTTGGTACTAATATTGCATCGGGTTTTACCCTTGCAATAACATTTAAATCATCATATCCAAAATCACTTTGAATAGAATTTATTCTAACAACCACTTCACATCCTGAAAAGTCGAGAGTTGATAGAGCATTTCTAACAAGCATTCTTGCTGCATCCTTTTCATCTATTGAGACAGCATCCTCTAAATCCAATATAACGCTATCTGCTCCAAGTATCGAAGCATTTTGTATCATACCAGGATTATTCCCTGGCATAAAAAGCATTGTTCTTCTTAGTTTCATTCTTAACACCTCGCTACATTGCTCTTCTTATTGCAGTTTCAACTCGTGCCTTAATCGTATAATCAAGGGCCCCTCTATCCTTTGCAATAATTTTAGCATTTTCAACATTAAGCTCCTTTAAGGTTTCCTCTATTACTTCCCTTATCCTTTTACCAAATTGTTTAATAACTATGCTCTCAAGCTCTATTTCATTTCCATTTTCATTAGGAAAAACCATAACAAATATGTCGTTTGATTCTAAACTTCCTGCCTTTGCTGGATTATTAATCTTCATACTATCACCTACTCAATAGATTTTTTATATTCCTGCTGTCCTATTTCATAGTAATTATTTCCCTCTGCATCAATAACAACTATTAAAGGTAAATCCTCAACATATAGCCTTCTTATAGCCTCTGCTCCTAAGTCTTCGTAGGCTACAAGCTCTGATTCCTTTACACATTTTGCAGTTAATGCTGCAGCTCCACCTATTGCTGCAAAATAAACTGCTCTATTCTTCTTCATTGATTCTACTACCTCTAAACTTCTTTTTCCCTTACCTATCATCCCCTTTAATCCCTTGTCTAAAAGAGCAGGGGTATATGGATCCATTCTATAGCTTGTAGTTGGTCCTGCTGAACCTATTGGCATACCCTCCTTTGCTGGAGTTGGCCCAACATAATAAATTATTTGCCCCTCTACATCAAAGGGCAAGTCTTCTCCCTTTTCAATAAGTTCAACAAGTCTTTTATGTGCTGCATCACGTGCAGTATAAATATATCCTGTCAGAAGTACACTATCCCCAGCTTTTAAATTTTCTATACATTCATTTGTTAATGGCGTTGTAATTTTCTTTTGCATTTTACCCCTCCTAAATAATGGCCTCTTTATGTCTTGTAGCGTGACAGTTTATATTAACAGCAACTGGTAGGCCAGCAATATGAGTTGCATAAACTTCAATATTTACACCAAGACAAGTTGTTAATCCTCCAAATCCCTGTGGCCCTATTCCAAGCTTATTTATCTCATCCAAAATTTCCTTTTCTAACTTTGCATAATAGGGATTTTTATTTTCCTCATCTATACTTCTTAAAAGTGCCTTTTTAGCAAGAAAAGCTGCCTTTTCAAAAGTTCCTCCTATTCCTATTCCAACTACAATAGGTGGACAAGGATTAGGCCCTGCTTCCTTAACTGTCTCAAGCACAAACCTTTTAACACCTTCAACACCATCAGCTGGCTTTAACATTTTTAGTCTACTCATATTTTCGCTTCCAAATCCCTTTGGTGCAACTGTAATCTTTATCTTGTCTCCTGGGACTATGTTGTAGTGTACTATAGCTGGAGTATTATCCTTTGTGTTTACTCTATCAAGCGGATCCTTTACAACAGACTTTCTTAGATATCCTTCAATATATCCCTGCCTTACACCTTCATTTATTGCATCTTCTATATTTCCACCAACTATGTGTACATCCTGACCTATTTCCATAAAAACAACCGCCATACCCGTATCTTGGCACATTGGCATTTGTTCCTTCTCTGCTATCTCACTGTTATTTATTAATATATCGAGTATTTCTTTTCCAAGCTTTGAAGTTTCCTTCTCTTTAAATTCATAAAATTTATTTTTTATATCATCACCTAAATAATAATTTGCATCCATACATAGTTTCTTTATTATCTCTGTTATTTTTGAAACGTGAACCTCTCTCATATTACTCCTCCTAAATGTTTAATAGGGCTACTCTCAAAACCATCTATTTGTAAGTTTTGGTGCCACGAACTACCGTGACACCAAAACTAAAAACAATGCCATTAACATTTTAAAAATCGTTTTGAGATTGCCCTTTATATTACTTTGTTATTGCCGCTTCTCTTTTTAAATTAATTCTTTCTCTTGCCTTTGCTAAAGTTATTACTCTATTCATTTCGTTGTACACTATCATAAATCCTTCGTCAACACCCATACCTGGTTTTGCAAGACATTGATCAGCACCACAAGCTATTGCAATATTTGTACAGATTTGTGCTGAACGATCTGTTTCATTACAAGTTCCACCACAGTAAGCTCCAACACCGTGTTTCTTACAATATAAGATTGATTCAACTATGTTGTTTATACCACCTAAGTCTGGAGTTTTTATTTGAATCATATCTGCAGCTTCTTCATCTACAAATAGTTTAATATCCTCCCAAGTATTACACCACTCATCTGCCACAAGTTCAACACCTATATTTCTCTTTTTTAATTCTTGTCTTAGTTCCTTTAACGCCTTAAGTTGTCCTTCTCTGTTTTCAACATCCATTGGTCCTTCTATTCTTAATTTAAATGGAGCTGCTACCTTTTCAAGTTCTCCAAGGTATTCTGCCATCTTTTGCGTATCGTTATTGAAGGCAATACCTATTGTTCCATAAACGTCTATGTGTAGAACTGGTGTATATCCTTCTTCTGCTCTTAAATGCTTTATTCTATCTCTTAACCAAGCTACATACTCCTTTAGAAGTTCTCCATTTCTTCCAAGCTTTTCATCAACATTGTTTATAAGGCCGTGTGGAAGAACATCTGCACCCTTTATAATCATCTTATCTACATTATTGTATCTGTCATCACCTGATTGAGTAAATATTGGAACTCTCTTCATTTCTCCCTTTATGTTGTATTCTTCCTTTATAACCTCTGCCATTGTTAACTTTCTTACCTTTGATACTGCATCAAGTATTGCTTGTGTTACACCATATCTTATTGCAGTATGAAGTCTCTTTCCGTTAACCTCCATTGAGTCTATTTCTTCTGCAAGTTCTTTAAATCTTGTTACTTCTCTGCCTATTAACTTTGGAGCTATTTCCTTTTCAATAACTGGTATAAAATCCTCTGCTAAGAATAATGGGTCTCTTCCACCTGCACCTGAGTATTGAACAGCTGCACAGTCTCCATATGCAATTTGACCATCCTCAAGTATTAACATTACTGAAATTGATTCTCCTGCTTGTCTTATCTTCTTAAATCCTTCTGTTACTGGTTCTCCAACATAAGTAAATCCATCGTGTTTTGCTCCCTTTTTGATTGCTCTTTGGTCATCAAAGAAGAATCCTGTTCTACCTGCTGAACAAATTACATCTATTATTCTCATATTAATCTCCCCCTAATTATCTCATATTTTCTGGTCTTCCAACTAATACACCTTTACCTACTGCAAATATATCATCAACTGCCATTTGGAAGCTTACTGGTCTTCCTTCGTACTTTGCTCTTTCCTCAAGAAGTTGTCTATTAAAGTCCTTTATTTCCTTTGTAAATGGTATATTACCAAACTCTAAGAATCTTACTGCACCATTATTATCTCTGGCTGGAATAATTTGGCCTGCATTGTACTTACTTGGAGCAAATGGTATATCTAAAACTCCTGCTTCAAAGGCCTTAACTGTTCCTACTGCCAAGTCACCATTTCCAAGTTCAAATACCTTATCAAGTATGCACTTAGTTTCTGCCTTTATAAGCTCAATTTCTGCCTTTAATTCCTTTGATTCTGGTAGTCTTTGACCTCTTAATAGGTTTAATGTTTGCTTTGTAGCCTTGATTCCTGCTGCATTTGCTTCCTTTGTTGGTATACCAACAGCCTCGTGTGGAGTCTTTACTATAACCTTTGTTGCTCCTGCAAGTGCTGCTATTGCTGAACCCCAAGAAATTACACCAAATGCCTTTGATTCATCGTGTGGGAATCCACCCATCCATTGATGGAATACTGTTGTTAAATAAACATCATATCCATACATCTTGAAATATTCTTCTGCCTGTTCAACAAGTGCTCTTATTGCCGCAACATCTTGTATTAAGTTACCGCATTGTCCATACCCAAGAGTTAGGTTCTTTACGCCCTGCTCTGCTGCAAGAAGTCCTTCTATTATAGCTACAGCATTTGATATACTTGGTGGAACTAAAGTACCTGTTAGTGGGCCAAATGGTTCACGGTTTAATTCTATTCCCATTTCTTCATACATACCAACTAATCTATCACAGTATTGCCAGTCTCTTATTGTCTTTTCAACTGAAACACTCTTTGCGTATGGTATGTTGTAGGAAATTCCTCCCCCTTCGTTTGAAGTCCAACCTGATGCGTGTATTATTTCTGAAAGTAGTCTTGCATCTGGTGTACCGTGTCTTGCTTGAAGTGGTAAATCTACTGCCTCATAAACCTTTCTACAACCTTCTATACCATAGTTAACTGCTGGGAATCCATTTAACATTGAACGTCCAGCCTTTTTACTTTCCTCTATACCAACTTCACATTCATTGTATCTATTTTGTCTTGTATAGCTGTCTATTGTTGATGGAAGAAGGTCTGCTTCTCCTTCATTTTGTAGATATCTTAATAAGTTTATGTGGTCTTCTACTAATGCAACACCTGCTCTTGGTTGTGCCAAAGTTATTCCATTTTCCTTTGCATATCTTAATTTTTTGCTGAAATGTTTATGGTCTGGAACCTTTTTCAAATATTCTGCTGCTTCTTCTAAGTTAAGATTAGCACCAGTTGGCCATTGTCTTAAAACTTCCTCTCTTTGTTTAAAAAACTCATCGTGTGTAAGTTTTTTATTTCTTAGTTCCATAAGTTTTCCTCCTTAAGCCCTTACAATATATTTTTTCATTATTCTAACTGCCATATCTGGATATTCTTCTGCTAAAAGCCCCATAGCAGATAATATGTAGGTCTTATCGACTAAGATAACTGGATTGGTTGGTTTTAGATAGTTTGGACTTTCCATCGAAAAAAGCCCTGCCTTTAAAATCTTTTCTGGATTTCTGCTGTGCACTAAAACTCCACCAGTTCCTATTAAATACTTTACATTTAACAGGTCTTTACCAACTTGTGAATAGATAATTCCCATTGGAGTGTAAACACTTTCAACTGTACCTACGTGTCTTTCCATAGCAATTTCAGTTGCTACCATACCAAGTGCCTCATCAAATTCATATTCCTCTTCAGTCTGTGGAATTATATTTACATTTTGTTGTAAAAATTTACATCTTTCCTCCACATCATATGGTGTATTAGGTGCAAACTTTTTAATTCTTCTTGTTCCTGCAGCTTCAAACAGCGATACTGCACTTACCCTCATTCCCAGGTCACCTTCAACAGTTCTTTTTGCATAGGGTTCTTGAAGTCCCCTTAATGTAACTCCAGGCTTTGATGGATCTCCCTTTGCAATTGAGTGAACATCCGTTGTTGCACCACCTATATCAACAATTATAAGTTCACCTATTCCTTCTTCCTTGTCACTACCATCTGCTAATATCTTTGCTGCCTTAAGAACTGCTGCTGGTGTTGGCATTAATATTCCATTAATAAAGTTTTCGGCATTTTTCATTCCCTTTGCTTCTACTATCTTCTGCATAAAAATGCTTCTTATAACTTCTCTTGCTGGTTCAACATTTATTGTATTTAGCTTTGGCATTACATTTTCAGTAATTTTATAAAAAAGACCTGCATTATTGAATATTTCCTCAATCTCATCATTTGCATTTTTATTGCCTGCCACTACGATTGGAACATCTTTAATATGCTCTGCCAAAAGTTTTGCATTGTGTATTATACAATCCTTGTTACCTCCATCTGTTCCACCTGCAAGTAGAATGATATCTGGTTTTTTGGATTTTATTTCTTCTATTTCGTGTTTATTCAATTCATAGCTATAAACTCCAAGTATTCTTGCCCCTGCACCAAGAGCAGCTCTCTTTGCTGCCTCTGCTGTTAGTTCAGGTACGAGTCCAATTGCAACCATCTTAAGCCCGCCTGCTGCACTTGAACAAGCAAGCTTTTTAACAAAGTTAACTTTTCTTTCACCTATATTTTTCATTAACTTCTCATAGGCCTTATTAAAACCTATCATTATATCGGTATTTACCGTTGTTAAATCCTTTGCTGTTGCAAGTATCTCTTCATTTTCAATATCAACAGCAGTAAGCTTGGTATATGTGCTACCAAAGTCAATTAATAAAATAGCATCCATATAATCACCTTCAAATTATTCTTCTAACCCCAAATCCTTTTTAAGATCCTTAATTGATAGTTTTATATCTGTTCCTGGTGGATATGCTCTGTTAAATCCCATATCTAAAAATCTCTTTTCAACTTCCTTCCAATCTTGCTTTCCTACAACAAGATTTCCACCAACATAAAGGATTATATCCTTAAGACCAGCCTCGTTGCATTTTTCTCTAAAGCCTCTACAGTCAATTTCTCCGTGTCCATAAAGGGATGAAACTAAAATTGCATCTGCATTTGTTTCAATTGCTGCGTTTATAAAGTCTTCTTGTGGGCTTAAAACTCCAATGTTTACTACGTTGAAGCCTTCTTCCTTTAAAGCGTGTTCGATAATCTTGTTACCTACAGCGTGGCAGTCAGCACCAATTACTCCTATAACTACAGTCTTTCCATTTTGCATAAAAATCCTCCCTCATTCTTTATATTTTTTTAAGTTCTACCATTTTTGAAATAACAGCCTTTACGCTGCCTTGGTCTAAGTTATAATCAAAACTTATAATTTCCCTCTTATCTCCTACTATTGCCTTTACTTCTTTACGTCTACCGGGGGAAACTATTACTACATCTGATGTGTTTATTATGTTTTTTATTTCATTTAGTTCTCGGCTGGTAGTAGCAATAATATCCACGTCAAGCCCTGCTGACTTTAGTGCACTTTGAACCTTGAACTGAAATTCATTAGATATGCACACAAGTCCAAATTTTGTCCCCTTTGGATATTTTGCAATTTTTACAATTGTCTCAAGGCAAGGTGTTATCGCAACACCTAAAACCTCTTTATTTAAATCTGATGTCAACTCTTTAACCTCATTCACGTGATTAAAGGTTGCTATTATAACCTGTACTCCATTTAGTATTTTTTGCACTTCTTCGTTTCTTTCTTCTAAGTCCTTTATTGTAAGAGGAATTATATTAAGGCCTGTTGCCTTTGATAGCTGCTTTGCAAAATCCTTAGCCTGTTCAATGTTGCATTCTATAAAAATAGCACTTATATTTTTTAATATATCCTGCTTCTCCTTTACTCTGTTTATAACAAGTGCAATGAATTCATCATAGGATAATCCCATTTCAAGGGATTCCTCAAGTGCTATATCTATAATCTTTAATAATTTGTCATTTATACTGTGCCTTTTCCAAGTTTTGGCCTCTTCTGCTACAAAGGTTCCTTTTCCTTGATACGAAACAATTACTCCCTCTTGTTCAAGAAGCTTATATGCAGAACTTATTGTGTTTCTACTTGTATTTAACATTGAAGCCAATTCCCTCTCGGTTGGCATCTTGGTACCAACCTTTAAGGTGCCATTTTTAATCTGTTCCATTATTTGATTTTTAACTTGTATATATAGTGGAATTCCACTCTTTTTATCTATTACTATGTTCATTTGAAACACCTCTTAAAGCATTTGGATTATTGGATTAATCCATTAGGTCCATTTTTATTTTAACATGTAACAATTATTTTAACTAACTTAATTTTCTGTCAAATTTTAATGTATTTTGGCAAATATATAGTTTATAGTCAATTAAATATATTTTTTATCGTTTTTATTTAATTTTTATACCAGTTTATAATAACCAGTATAAAAAAGGGCTGTATCTTTTATATTGCCATAGATACAGCCCTTTTTATTCCTTCTATTCTTTTGTTTCTCTCTCTTATTTCCTTCTCCAATTTTTCCTCTTCCTTTAAGCATTCTCTTATAAATTCCTCTTGAGAAACTGTTGTAATGTTAACATCAATACTATTTTTAGTGTAATATTGTCCTATTATATTAATCTTAACTGGAATTTTATCTACTAATATTAAAAGATTCTTTTCCCATACCCTCTTTAATTCCTTATAATCTTCTTTAATTACCTCAACCCTATTAAAATCCCCTTCTATATGTCGACAAATTGTGTCAATTAATAGATTATAATAAAAAAGTCCATTTAGTGCCTTTGGTATAGAAGTCTTTAATATTTCTCTATGAAGAAGTATACTTCTCTCGCTATCTGTTAAGCTAATAAACTCTACATCCTCAAATTTTACTATTATTTTGCCCCTTTTAGACCCTACATATTGATGATTCATTAGATCTACTATGAACTCTTGTCCATAGAATAAACTATTTTTATTTGTGACCCTAACCTTCAAAATAACACCCCCTGTTTAAACAATAGAACAATTATATCAACTTATATCATTAAATTCAAATGTAATTCCTTCTATTATCGTAAACTTTATCAAAAGTTCTTTTGCAACTTTATTTTCGAATTCTGTCATTATATTCTCCCCTTACCCCTAATTCATTTTTAATAATATCGGTTATATTTCTGCCATTACCAAAGCATTGTGTAATACAAATAAAAAGAAATACAATATATCACTAAATAACTATATAAAACAGACTTTTAAATAAATTTAAATACTATAATTGAATTATTATGGTTTTTTATATTGCATATTTCATAATATTTTGTATATAATTGAACTATAAATTATTATTTTAAGGGGGATTGGTAAAATGAAAAAAACTTCTCTGGCTAAAAAAATATTATATGCTCTTATTTTAGGACTCATATTTGGAATTTTAGCCAACAACTTTTTCCCAGAAGCTCTAAATTCCACATTATCAAAGTGGATTTTAGTTCCTGTAGGTAATATATTTTTAAGAGGAATTAAATTAATAGTTGTGCCATTAGTATTATTTTCTCTTATCGTTGGTACAGCAAGCCTTGGTGATATTAGAAAGCTTGGTAGAATTGGTGGTAAAATCATAGTATATTATTTAGCTACAACAGCTTTGGCAGTGACAATTGCCCTAATACTTGCAAATATAACTAAACCAGGTGTAGGGCTTAATCTTACATCATCAACTGAATTTAAAGCAAATCAAGCACCATTTATAATGGACATATTTGTTAATATGATTCCAACCAATCCATTTGAATCCCTTGTAAAGGGTGAAATGCTTCAAATAATTGTATTTTCAATACTATTTGGAATATGTATAACACTTGTTGGCGAAAAAGCAAAGGGACTTTTAAGTTTAATTGAGCAGGCAAATGAAGTATGTCTAAAGCTAATTGGAGTAGTTATGCTATTTGCTCCATTAGGCGTATTTGCACTCATTTCTAACGTACTTATGTCACAGGGTATGAAGGTTTTAATTCCTCTTTTAAAATATGGATTTACTGTACTATTTGCACTTTTAATACAGCTAATACTTGTATATGGTTCACTTTTAAAGGTATTAGGTAGAGTAAACCCAATTAACTTCTTTAAAAAGTTCTGGACTGTAATGGTTGTAGCCTTTAGTACATCAAGCAGTAATGCAACCATCCCTGTAAACTTAAAAACCTGTGAAGAAAAGCTTGGAATACCAGAATCAATTGCAAGCTTTACAATTCCACTTGGTGCAACAATAAATATGGACGGTACTGCAATAATGCAGGGTGTTGCAACGGTATTTATAGCACAGTTGTTTGGTAAAAATCTAACTATTACTCAACTTATTATTGTAGTTTTAACTGCCACTCTTGCATCAATAGGAACTGCAGGTGTTCCTGGTGCCGGAATAGTAATGCTTACAATGGTTCTTCAACAGGTAGGATTACCAGTTGAGGGTATAGCATTAATTCTTCCTATAGATAGAATACTCGATATGTGTAGAACAGTTGTAAATGTAACAGGAGATGCTGTTGGAACAACAATTGTAGCAAATTCTGAGAAGGAACTAAATTTGAATACCTATAATAGTATAAATGTATAATTTATGATTAAAAAAGTGCCATAAATGCTATTTATGGCACTTTTTTGTTTATTTTGTTTTCTATAATACACTAACTATGAATATATATCTGAAAACTCAACCTCTATCTTTTCTACATTCATATTATGTTCAAATACCTCTGTCTCACCTACAGTATCTATTGTTTTTATAGGGATTGCAAAGCTAAACGTACTCCCCTCTCCCTCTACACTTTCAACCTCCACAAAACCTCCGTGAAGTTCAGTTAAACTCTTTACAAGAGATAGTCCTATACCACTTCCACATTTTTTACAATTATTTTCAATCTGCCTGTATCTATCAAAGATAGTCTCTATCTTTTCCTTTGGTATACCACATCCAGTGTCTTTAACGCTAACTTTAACATATTCATTTAAAGTCTTTACATAAACAATTATATTTCCTCCCTGAGGTGTAAACTTTATAGCATTTGATAATAGATTAAGAACTATTCTTTCAATCTTATCTGGATCGCAGGCAACAATCACTTCCTCCTCATCTGTATCAAAAATAATATCTATGCCTTGAGTCTTAGCATAATCAACAACAGACTGTACAATGTTTTCAACAATATTAACTATGTTGTAGTTGTTTAAATTTAGGTTTAAAAAATTAGCATCTATCTTTGTAGCGTCTATTAGGTTATTTATGAGCCTTAAAAGCCTTAGGCAGTTCTGCTTCATTATCTGCATATATTTATTAGCCGATGTATCTTGGTTAATATAATTTAGCATCTGCATTGAGGCTAATATAACATTAAGAGGTGTCCTAAGTTCGTGGGCTAAATTTGCATAAAACTCAGACCTGTTTTGTTCATTTTTATATAGATTATCTATGATAGATTTCATATCATCCGCTATATTTTTGTTTGTACTGCTAAGCATTAAACATAAACATAAATTTTTATTAAAATATGATAGTGGATGAAATAAAAGTGTTACTTCTTCATCATCTAAACTTTTGACTTTTACTCTTTTGTAGGACGGAATTCTCTTGTTTATTGAATTATAAAAAGTTTTATTTAGTTCATTAACATCTATATCTTCCACTAAGCTCAAAAGATTTTTATAGTCTATATCATATCCAACTATATTTTTAAATGAAATATTGGATTTAACTACTTGACCATTATTATCTAATAACATTAAAGGTAAGTGGATATTGTCTAAGGCTGATGTTAAAAGTTCTGCTTCATTTTGGGAAAGACTAATATGATTTTTGGTGTGATTGTTATGAAAATATGTATACATAATTGGAAGTGCTAAATTTAAAATTATCAAATCGTATCTTATTCCAGTTTGAAGTGTATTTATAGCAAAATATAGAGAAAATACAACTGCATTTATTATAAGATATGTAGAATTAAAAGTGTGCAATAAAATAATATAAAACAAATTTAAAATATACACAAATACATCTAATTTAACTCCCCAACCTATTTTTATTAAACCTAAAACAATTATTAAGTTTATTAATGGTTTTAGTAATTTTTCCATTTTATTTGCCTTATTTTTCATATAACACAATAAACCTTCCACAAAAATCCCCCCATATTTACTATATTATACATAAAATCAAAAATTCCTTCTTTTTAATTAAAAAATTAAAATATTTAAATGCAACAATAAAGAGAGATTTTTGTCTTCAGTAAAAAAGGCATAAGAGGTACATCCTCTTATGCCACCTGAGTGCTTTGTTTAATTTTTTCTAACCTTTGAGATATCTTCTCTAATCTATACTTTAGTAATATCGATACTATAATAGAAGCAATCATAAATGCTATTAAAACCACTACATCTCCTCTTAATACACCATAATCTATACCAGAGATAATCTCTCTAAGTGCCGATGTAGCATAGGTCATTGGAAGATATGGGTTTATTTTTACAAAGAAATTTGGAACAAGTTCAAGTGGGAATGTTCCTGCACAGGAAGTAAGTTGTAGCATTAAAAGTACAAGTGATAGGAACCTTCCTGCATCTCCAAATATCATTATTAATGCTTCTATTACTGATATAAACACAAAGGATAATAATATATTAAATCCATAGAATAGTACCAAGCTCTTAACTTCTAAGTTTAAAACGTGTATTAAAATAAAGCTTGATGCTACTGCCTGTAATATTCCAAGGAATGCAAATGTAATAAACTTACCAAATATTATAGCAGCTGGGTGTCCTTTAAATTCATCATCAACTTCACCAGAAACTATAAAGAACATTATAAGTGCTCCAACCCAAAGTGATAGTGGGATAAAATAAGGAGCAAAACCTGTACCATAGTCAGGAACGTGATTGATTGGCTGTTCATTTAGTCTTACTGGTTCAGACATAAATTTTGACATATCCTCTGATGAGAACTTCAATTTATTATTTATCTTATCATATCCTTCAGTTAATCCATCCTTTAATTCTAAAGTCCCATCAGCTAATTTATTTAATCCATCATTTAATCTTAGTGAACCATCATACAATCTATCTGTTCCACTATTTAATGAAACTAAACCATCATTTAACTTTGATGAACCATCATAAAGTTTTGCTGCTCCATCCTTTAGTGAAACTGTACCATTGTTAAGTTCTAATGAACCTAAATAAAGTTTGTTTAAGCCTTCACTTAGCTCTCCTGTTTTGCTCTCTGCCACATTTAATCCATCTCTTATCTTTTCTGCTCCTATCTTAAGCTCTGCAACTCCATTTGAAAGCTTTGCAACTCCTTCATTAGATGAAAGCTGTGCAACTTGCCCTAAGCCCATTTTTAATGATAACGCACCATTTTTTGCTTCATTTAAACCATTTAGTAATGCTGTAAGTCCTTGAGCTGAGCTTCTATTTGCTTCTGCAAACCTTTGTGTTCCTTCTGCTACTTGTTTTGTACCTTCCTTTAAAGTTGCAGTTGCTTGCACTAATGTATCCACAGCAACAGCCGATTCCTTAAGAGGTTTTGATAAATTTTGCTTTAGATTCTTTTCTTGAATTGCTGATAATACTAATTTTGCTTCATCTACCTTACCTGCATCTAAAAGTGCCTTTGCTGAATCTATCGCATTTGATACTTCATCTATACCTTGGGCTGCACTATTTAACTTTGTACCCATATTAAGTGCACTTACTTGTTCATTTAAATTTTTAGCACCATCTGCAACCTGATTTGCACCATTTGCAAGTTTATCTACATCTTTTTGTCCATCCTCAATTAGTGCCTTAAACTGTGAAACTCTGTTGACTATTTCATTTAATCCCGCTTCAAGTTTTATTGAGCCTTCATAAAGCATTTGAATTCCAGATTTAGCATTTAAAAGATTTGGTGCAAATACCGACATACCTTGAACTACCTTATCAAGTCCCTCTACTAAACTTGTCTGTCCACCCTTTAATGCAGTCAAACCATCCTTTAAATTTTTCGAACCATCACTTGCTGTTTTTAAACCATCTGAGAGCTTCCTAGAACCATCATTTAACTTTTCTGCACCATTGTTTAAAATACCTAAACCATCCTTCAATTGTTTTGAACCATCATTTAGCTTAACAATTCCATTCTTTGCCATCTTTAATCCATCTGACAGTTCCTTTGAACCATCCCTTAATTTTATTGCTCCATCATTAAGCTCTACACTACCGTCCTTTGCCTCTGAAAGTCCATCCTTAACCTCGTATAGGCTGTCAATTACAACCTTTGAAGCTTCTTCTGTAATTGATTTTGCAATTTCGTCCTTAAGTTCAAGCATTACTCTTGAGGACACCTGTGCTGCCAAGAAATTTTTCTTTTCATTAGGTATATAGATAAGCTCTGCTTTATCTATTTTTCCCTCTGACGCATCAGTTATCCTCTTTGAGAAGTCCTCTGGGATTATAACAGCTGAATAGTATCCTTTATTATTTAGCCCATCCATAGCTCTGTTATAATCTACAAATTCCCATTTTATTTTTGTGTTATCCTTCAGCTCATCTATTATATCATCGCCGTAATTTACTCTTTCTCCATCCTTTGTACTTCCCTTATCTAAATTTACCACCGCAACTGGCATCTTATCAAGTTTACTGTAAGGATCCCAGAAGGCATATAAGTATAAGAAGCTATAAAGAAGAGGCATTAAGGATACAACAATCACCGCTACCCGATTAAATCTGTTAGTAAACAAATTTTTTAAATCCTTCTTTGCAATTTTAAGTGCTCTCATTTTTTCACCTCCCTAATTATACTGGTCAGTATAATAATACATCTTTTATACTGACCAGTCAATATATTTTTATACTAATTAGTTTAAAATTTTATGTATTTTTTGTTAATACATTTTTTTACATAAAAAAAGAGGTAAACTAAAGTTTACCTCTTATCAGGCTGTTGAAAAAGTTATATATTAATTAGCCCCATGAAGGATTTCTTAGGCATTCGTTCTACGGCTTAAGCAATTCTAAGCTTTTCTTTGTTTGAAAAAGTCCTACCCTCGCGATGCCATCGTCCTGATGGCCGCTCGGCTCGGCACGTCCTGTGCCGAATTACGGACTTTTCCAAAGTCGAAAAGCTAAGAATTTCTAAAGCTCATGAAAGAGCCTTTTGAAATCCTTTCATGGGGCTTTTTCAAAATTCAGCTAACAAGTAGGTTTGTCAACAATCTAAAAGAGATATACATAAGTTTATCTCTTCCCTATACCTCTCATTATAAATTCAATAGTCTCCTCAATTATATCATTTGCATTCTTATCCTTATGTATTAAGCTATATACTACAGTTGAAGCCATTATTCCAAAGAAGTTATATACCTTAACCTTTATATCAGTTCCATCTATCAATCCTGCATCTGCAGCCTCCTGTAAATAACCCTCAATAAGATTAAAATATCTATTCAATATCTCTCTTAATTGATTTTGTCTATCTTCATCTCCCCACATTTGGCTTAATATAGTCTTAAAAAACTCTATATATTTTATTACTAAATCTAATTGAACTTTACATACCATTCTTAATTTTTCAATGGGATTTTCTAAGTGTTTTGTCTTATCAATTATTTCTTCCTCCATCATTTTTAGACCTTCATCTATTATAAACTTAAAAATATCCTCCTTGCTTTTAAAGTGATAATAGAGGGTTCCTTTAGCAACACCTGCTGTTTCAGCAATCTCATCCATTGTAGATTTATGATAACCCTTTTGTGAAAAGGCCTTTATTGCTGCCTCAAAAATTATCTTTTTTGTCTTATTCATATCATCACCTCTTCCTTAGTAGTACAAGTTAATTATTACATATTTTTTGTATTTAGACAAGATAGTCTAAAAATTTTTATTATTCTAATTGTTATTTATTTATTGTCTTCTAAATATATTTTATTAGATAGCATTTTGGAGGCGTTAAATTGTATTTATTTGTATTAAAAATAATACTTTTATTAACACTTAATTTTAATAACATATATCAAATTAGTACAAAATGTATTGAAGAATATATAGTAAATAATCAAAATTATAAATTCAATTTAGACCAAATTTATGATTATAGGGAAGATAAATTTTACATAAATATTCATTATGTAAAGCTGAATAATAGACAGATAGCTTCGTCTTCTACTCTCCCATTAATAACAATCAAAAAAGAAAAGCATAATAGCCATTCTAAAGTAATATACCTAACCTTTGATGACGGCCCAAGCAAACTAACCCTTGATATACTTAAAGTTTTAGATGAACATAAAGTTAAAGCTACATTTTTTGTTGTTGGAAATAAAGTTAAACAATATCCTGAAATAACTAAGGAGATACGCGAAAAGGGACATATATTAGCACTCCACTCCTACTCCCACGACTATAAAAAAATATACAGTGATTATGAAAGCTTCATAAATGAAATGGAATATACACAAAATCTAATATATGATGTTACAAAATATAAATCATACATAATTAGATTCCCGGGGGGAAGCTATAAAAGGCTTAATATGGAATTTTATAATTTATTAAAGGAAAAAAATTATAGAATATACGATTGGAACATCTCCTGTGGAGATGGAATAGGTAAAAATAAAGATGTTGAAACCATATATAAAAATGCAACAGATTATGGAACTCATTCAAGAATAATACTTCTTATGCACTGTAGACAAAGTGACAATGCAACACTATGTGCCCTTCCTAAAATAATTGAGTTTTATAAAAAAGAAGGCTTTAAGTTTGAAACATTAGATAAATGTGAAGAAGATTATATTTTCCCATTCAAGTAGGTTTCCACCTACTTTTTTTGTAACCAAAATTCAATTTAATACATAGATTATTATTAGAAATACATTAATTCGACAAGGAAGAAGGTGAATATATGGATATATCAAATTTATTATCCTGCTGTCCAACAGGTCAACCAACAAATACTAATACTTGGGCATGGTTTTTAATACTTTTAATAATATTAGGGTATGGAAATCAGGGATATGGATGCTCGTGCAGAAGGTGCAGAAGAAAACATCATCACTGTGATAACTTCTTTGGAGGAGATTCCCTATTTGCTCTACTAATATTAGCATTGATATTCCTGCTTTCCAAATCCCCATGCACCACTACCACAACAACTTGTTAATATCCTATAGGTAAAGGGGGGTTTGCTATGTCAAAGAAATGTTGTGGTCTCAACAATATGTGCAGCTTAATAATCCTACTTCTTATCCTATTACAATTTGGCAGAAGAGGACCTGGCTGCCATAATGACAGTCCAGTAGATTGCATCGGAGGAAATACTACAATTGACAACAGCGTTCTATTCGTAATTGTACTCTACTATCTAATTTGCTGCGGCTGTGGCAAGAAGTAATTAAATGCTGCTAATATTAGAAGCATATGGGGATGGGAATCCATCCCCATACATAGAAATTTAAGGAAGTGATTAGATGGGTCACCACAAAAAACACCATAAACATAAGCACCACAACCAAGACTTAAATAATCAACTTGATTTAAATAATGTTGATATGTCACAAATTCAAAACATAATGCAAAACATTGATATGAATCAATTAAGTGCAATGTTATCTAATCTAAACCTACCACAAGGGCAAAGCAATATCAATTTACCACAAAATAATCTAACCTATCCACAAAACAACGTAATTGCCGTATTATCTGCTCTTAAACCCTTCCTACCAGAGCATAGGTCAATGATAATTGATAGAATAATTGAGAGTTTGTCAAACATACCATTTTAGAAAAAAAGCCTTAAACAAAATTTTGTTTAAGGCTTTTTTTCTAAAATAGCAATGCAATACCTACATTATTAAGTATTTTTATCGCTACAAGTACTATTGATGATGTGAAGTTAGTTATAAAGTGGTTTAGAACTGCCGCTTTATATCCATATTTTTCATAAAATATACAATTAACAACCCCAAGAGAAAAAGTAGCAATTGAACTTACTAAATTAAAGTGTAATAGCATAAAAAGAGTACTTGAAATAAGTACAGCTATTGTTTTTCCATATTTTCTACTAAAATTATGATAAATAATATGTCTAAAAATAAATTCTTCAACATAAGGAGCAAATAAATTGATTACAAACATCAAAAATACCAACTTAATCCAACTTGAAGTTTGAATCATATCAACGATTGTCTGTTGTTTTGGTTCAATTCCAATCTTTACTAAAAATATTGCAAAAAGTGCAGTAATAAGCATTGTAATAAATTTAAGAGCAAAACTAAATAAAATTATCTCAAACTTTTTATCCCCTAAGGGTTTTATAAGCTTATTTTCTTCTTTGTTACCCCTTTTTTTCTCCTTCTGTAAAATTAAAAGCACTAATACAAAAGGAAAAAGATTTTGTGTAAATAAAGACAATACAACATAAAAAATAAAAATTATAACTACATATTTCTTTTTTGTTCTATTTAAAATTTGTCTTCTAAAAACCATCCAAGGTATTAATATTATTATAAAAAAAATAATCAATTCCTTTATTAAATCTAAAAAACTTATCATAGTTTTATCCCCCAAAACCAATAAATTCATATAAGATTAATTATCTAAAAGGTGCTATAATTATAGCACCTTTTAAGTTTATTCAATTATACTACATTCATTTTTAATTATATCCCATAATTCGTCCTTACCTCTTTTAGTTTCTGATGAAAAGAGTACAAATCTTTCTTCCTCCGTTAATTTAAGAGATTTTTTTATGAGTGGTACCTGCTTCATTAGCTGATTATTGCTTAATTTATCAGACTTAGTAGCTACAACCACTACCTTTTTTCCAGTCTGCCTCATCCACTCAAGCATTAACTTATCATCCTGCGTAGGTTCGTGCCTTATATCAACAAGCAATATGACCAATCTCAACTCATCTCTTCCATTTAAATACCCCTCAATCATTGCACCCCATTTTTTCTTCTCTTCTTTAGAAACTTGGGCATATCCATAACCTGGAAGGTCAACCAAAAATAATGCATCATTTATATTATAAAAGTTAATTGTTCTTGTCTTACCAGGCTTACTACTGGTTCTTGCTAATGCTTTTCTATTAACAAGTGCATTAATTAGGGAAGACTTCCCAACATTTGACCTTCCTGCAAAGGCAACCTCTGGGTATCCTTTAGTTGGATATTGAGATTTTAGTGCCGCAACACATTCAATCTCTGCTTTTCTTATTATCATAAATTACCTCCTTAGTGCAATTTCCAGCACTTCTTCTACTCTTTCAACGAATTTAAATTCAATTTTTTTCTTTATGTTTTCAGGTATCTTTTCTATATCTTTTTTATTATCCATAGGTAAAATAACTGTTCTTATTCCTGCTCTATAGGCAGCAAGTGCCTTTTCCTTAACCCCTCCTATAGGTAAAACACGTCCTGTTAACGTAATCTCCCCTGTCATTGCGACATCGCTTCTTACTGGTGTCTTAGATAGAGCAGATACCATTGCTGTTATCATAGTAACGCCTGCTGATGGTCCATCCTTTGGAACAGCACCCTCTGGTACGTGAATATGTACGTCCATATTTTTATAAAAATCTTCATCTATATTAAATTGCTTAGCGTTTGCTCTGACAAAGCTATAACCGGCTCTTGCTGATTCCTTCATTACATCGCCTAATTTTCCTGTTAGTTCAAGCTTACCAGTACCAGCCATTGGAATTACCTCAACAGGAAGAGTGTCCCCACCATATGCTGTCCAGGCTAATCCCATAACAACACCTATTTGATCCTTCTTGTTCATCTCTTCGTATTTATATCTTGGAGCTCCAAGATATTTTGCTAAGTTTTGCTGAGTTATCTTTATCTTCTTTTCTCCATTTTCTAAAATTTCAATAGCTGCTCTTCTGCAGATTGTACCTATTTTTCTCTCAAGGTTTCTGACACCTGATTCTCTTGTATATAGATTAATAACATCCTTTATTGCCTTGTCACTAAAGCTAATAATATCCTCTTTAATACCATTTTCTTTTACTTGTCTTGGAATTAAATAATCCTTACAAATATGTATTTTTTCTTCATCTGTATAACCAGATATTTCAATTACTTCCATTCTATCTAAAAGTGGTCTTGGAATTGTATCTAACGTATTTGCTGTTGTTATAAATAAAACCTTCGATAAATCAAATGGGAGTTCTATGTAATGATCTCTAAAGCTATGATTTTGTTCTGCATCTAAAACCTCAAGCAATGCATCTGCTGGATCTCCCTTAAAGTCTGAACTCATCTTGTCTATCTCATCAAGTAAGAACACAGGATTCTTTGAACCTACCTGCTTCATACCGTTTATTATTCTTCCAGGCATTGCTCCTATATATGTTCTTCTATGTCCTCTAATTTCAGCCTCATCCCTTACACCACCTAAGGACATCCTAACAAACTTTCGTCCAAGTGAATTTGCGATTGACCTTGCAATAGATGTTTTACCTACCCCAGGAGGACCAACTAAACATAATATAGGCCCCTTCATACTCTTATTTAACCTTGTTACTGCAATATATTCAAGTATTCTCTTTTTAACATCTTCAAGTCCAAAGTGTTCCTTTTCTAATACTTCCCTAACCTTCTTAATATCTTCTACATCCTTTGTTTCTTTACTCCAAGGTAGGTTTACAACCCAATCTAAATAGGTTCTTATAACACCTGTTTCCGGTGATTGTGAGCCTAACTTTTCCATTCTTGATAGTTCATATAATGCCTTATCCTTTGCTTCCTTTGGCATTTTTGCCTTATCTATCTTCTTCTTATAGTCCTCTATCTCTGCTTGTATACCATCTCTATCTCCTAATTCCTCTTGAATTGCCTTTAGTTGCTCTCTTAGATAGTATTCCTTCTGCATCTTATCTATTTTTTTCTTAACCTTTGCACTTATCTTTCTTTCAATTTTTAATATCTCTATCTCTCTTGCTAAAATCTCAAGAAGCTTAGTTAATCTCTCCTTTGGTTCTATTGCCTCTAAAAGTTCCTGTCTATTTTCCTGTTTTATAATTAAATATGATGTTATAACATCTGAAAGTTTACTTGCGTCATCTATATCAATAACTGTTTCTATAACATCTTCAGGAATTGTTGGGTTTAATGATATGTACTCCTCAAACTCATCTAAAACTTGCCTCATAAGTGCTTCTATTTCAACACTTAAATTTACCTTCTTTTCTTCAAACACAACAGCCTTTGCCTCAAAATAAGGTTCAGTTTGGGTAAATTCTAAAACTTCTGCTCTATTTATACCCTCAACAAGAACTCTAATATTATCTCCTGGAAGCTTTAGTATTTGTTTTATTTTTGATATTGTTCCAATTTTGTATATATCATCAAAGTTTGGATCTTCAACCTTTAAATCCCTCTGTGTAACAAGTAAAATTGTTTGATCATTAACCATAGCCTCTTCTAATGCAGCAATAGACTTTTGTCTTCCTACATCAAAATGAAGAACCATATGTGGAAATATAGTCAATCCTCTAAGCGGTATAAGAGGTAATTTAACTTCTGTCATATAATCAACTCCTTTCAAGGCCGTTTCAATTAATATATTATAACCTATAACATACAATTTTTTCAACTTTTCTTTTACTCTACAAAATTAAAGGTATGCTAGTATATGCATACCTTTATATTATTATTTTTATAAATTACTAGCTGTCAATATACCTATATCAGATATTTCTTTATCGATAATAACTCGTTTGTTTTCATATATTATTGCATTTTCTATAACTTCTCTTATATGCTCAACTGGAACTATCTCTATATCATATTCTTTAAAACTGTCCTGATAATTGTCCTTTGGTATTAATACCTTTTTTACGCCTGCTCTCTTTGCTGCTTCAATTTTTGCAAGTATACCTCCAACTGGCTTTACAAGCCCTCTTATTGAAATTTCGCCTGTCATTGCCACTTCGTTATTAATTGGCAATTTAGTAATTGCACTATATATTGCTGTTGTTATTGTAACTCCTGCTGAAGGTCCATCTACCGGCATTCCACCTGGAAAATTAACGTGAATATCATATTGACGCGTATCAATATTAAAACATTTTCTTAAAACAGTCAATACATTTTCAACTGAACCCTTAGATGTGCTTTTTCTCTTATATTTTTTGCCGTAGGATCCTGTCTCCTCCTCATCTATTATTCCATTTACAATAAGTTTTCCACATAGTCCCTCCTGTTTTATGGCAACTGCCTCTACCTCAAGAAGTGTACCCATATTAGGTCCATAAACTGCAAGACCATTAGCAAGGCCTATTTGTGCCTCAACCTCTATTTTTTTATCTGGTCTTGGTGAATAATTCCCGCTTTCGATTACCCATTCAACATCCTGAGCAGTAATGTCTTTTCTCTTTTCATTGATTGCTATTCCACCTGCAATTTGAATTATATTAACCGCCTCTCTTCCATTTGTAGCATACTTACTTACAAGTTTTGCAGCATCCTTTGATATTTCAAATCCACCTTTTTTTGCTGCGTTCATTGATATCTTTTCAATTTCATCCTGTGTTAATGCTCTAAAGAATATTTCGACACAACGGGAACGAATTGCTGGAGGAATATCCTCTGGATTTTTAGTAGTAGCACCAACAAGTCTAAAATCTGCTGGAAGGCCATTTTCGAATATGTCTCGTATATGCACAGGTATGTTGGGGTCTTCTGATGAATAATAAACACTTTCAAGATATACCTTTCTATCCTCTAAAACCTTTAGAAGTTTATTCATTTGTACTGGATGCAGTTCTCCTATTTCATCTAAAAACAAAATACCACCGTGTGCCTTTGTAACTGCACCAGGCTTTGGTTGAGGAATACCTGCAACACCAAGAGGTCCTGCTCCTTGATATATTGGATCGTGAACAGAACCAATTAATGGATCTGCTATACCTCTATCATCAAATCTTACTGTTGTTGCATCTACCTCAACAAATTTTGCATCCTGCTTGAAGGGAGATAGAGGGTTCTTTTTTGCTTCCTCAAGCACAAGCCTTGCTGCTGCTGTCTTTCCTACTCCTGGAGGACCATATATTATAACGTGTTGTGGATTTGGGCCACAAAGTGCTGCCTTAAGTGCCTTTATTCCTCTATCTTGACCTACAATATCCTCAAAGGTTGTTGGCCTTGTTTTCTCAGAAAGTGGCTCTGTTAAGCTCGTTGTTCTCATTTTATAGAGCTTTTCGAGTTCCTTTTTACTCTCCTTCTCGATATATATTTTGCTGCTCTGTTGATTTTTTAGAGCATTGTAAAAATAGAGTCCTATTATAGCTGTAAAAATTAAATTAACAATAACCAGCAGCTGTGAAGCATATGCCATATTATCCCCTCCTTTGTTTAAATATAGTATGTGTTTATAATTTCTTTTTATTCAAAAAAAAGAAAAGTGGCTAAAATTAGCCACTTCAAGAAACTATCTCATTTTTTAATTTATTTTTTTTAGAAGTAGTTTTTTTTGCCTTTTTTAAATTTTCTCCAACTATTAAAGTAGGTGGTTGCTTCTTTTCAATCGTGTCAAGAGTAACTATACACTTTGCAACATCATCCCTTGAAGGAATGTCAAACATTATATCTAACATAATTTCCTCTATTATAGCTCTTAATCCTCTTGCACCTGTTTTTCTCTTTATAGCTTCATCTGCTATCTTATAAAGAGCCTCTTTTTCAAACTCAAGCTCAACACCATCTAATTCTAAAAGCTTTTGATATTGCTTTATTAGAGCATTCTTTGGTTCTGTTAGTATTCTAATTAACGCTTCCTTATCAAGTTGATCTAATGTAACCACAATAGGTACTCTACCAACAAACTCTGGTATCATACCAAACTTTAATAGATCCTCAGGAAGAATATTCTTAAGAAGTTCTCCTACATTCTTTTCCTGCTTGCTTTTTATTTCTGCACCAAATCCCATTGAATTAGTGTGAAGTCTCTTTTCGATAATCTTTTCTATTCCGTCAAATGCACCGCCACAGATGAATAATATGTTAGTAGTATCTATCTGTAGAAATTCTTGGTGAGGATGTTTTCTTCCTCCCTGTGGTGGAACGTTTGCAACTGTTCCTTCTAATATTTTAAGTAGTGCCTGTTGTACTCCTTCACCAGAAACATCCCTTGTTATTGAAGGATTATCAGACTTTCTTGCAATTTTATCTATTTCATCTATATAGATGATACCCTTTTCAGCTCTTTCTATATCATAGTCTGCATTTTGTATTAGCTTTAAAAGTATATTTTCAACGTCTTCGCCAACATATCCTGCTTCTGTTAAAGTTGTAGCATCTGCTATTGCAAATGGTACATTTAAAAGCTTTGCAAGTGTTTGAGCAAGAAGTGTTTTACCTGAACCTGTTGGCCCTAATAAAAGTATGTTGCTCTTTTGAAGCTCAATGTCTTTGTTTTTTATCTTAGGCATATTTATTCTTTTGTAGTGATTATACACAGCAACCGATAAAGCTTTTTTTGCTTCTTCTTGACCTATAACATATTGGTCAAGGTATTCCTTTATCTCCCTTGGTTTTGGTAGGTCTGTGTATTCAACCTCCTGCTCTTCAAATAACTCTTCTTCTATTATTTCTGAGCAGAGATCTATACATTCATCACAAATATAAACTCCTGGACCTGCTATTAACCTTTTTACCTGTTCCTGTGTTTTACCACAAAAGGAACATTTAAGTTGTTTCTTGTCATCTATTTTTGGCATTGTTACACCTCGCATTACTTACTCTTCTTTATTATAACATCGTCTATAATGCCATATGCCTTTGCTTCCTCTGCTGTCATAAAATAATCTCTTTCTGTATCTTGTTCTATCTTTTCAATAGGTTGCCCTGTTCTTTGGCTTAAAATTTCATTTAATCTCTTCTTTATTCTTAAGATATGTTCTGCGTGAATTTTTATGTCTGTTGCCTGACCACGTGCACCACCAAGTGGTTGATGTATCATAATTTCACTGTTTGGAAGTGCAAATCTCTTTCCCTTTGCACCTGCTGCAAGTAGGAATGCACCCATTGATGCTGCCATACCAACACATATAGTTGAAACATCTGGTTTTATATACTGCATTGTATCATAAATAGCCATACCTGATGTTATTTGGCCACCAGGACTGTTTATGTACAAGTATATATCCTTATCTGGATCCTCAGCCTCTAAAAATAGTAGTTGTGCAACAACTAAACTTGCAGTTTGATCATTTATTTCATCAGATAAGAAGATAATTCTTTCTTTTAAAAGCCTTGAATAAATATCGTATGATCTTTCACCCCTACTGGTTTGTTCAACAACAATTGGTACCAAACTCATATTCATAACCTCCTTTTAATGAAGGCTAGCGTATGCTAGCCTTTTATATATTATTCTGTAACTTTGCTATTGTTAACAAGAAACTCAACAACTTTGTTGTTAACTATTTCTTCTTCAATCATATATCTTTCAGTCATTAAAATTGCTTGTTTCATCTTTTCAACGTCATCCTTTGAGTACATCTTAGCTATTTCTTCTGCTCTATTTTCAACCTCTTCATCTGTAGCAGTTATGTTTTCTGCCTTTGCTATAGCTTCTACAACAAGATTTATTTTTACTCTCTTCTTTGCTACTTCCTTGAAGTCATTTCTTAATGCTTCCATTGTAATTCCAAGCATTTCTACATAGCTGTTAATATCCATTCCTTGATATCTTAATCTGTAATCTAAATCCTTTATCATATAGTCTATTTCGTGTTCTACCATAACTTCTGGTATTTCAACTTCACAAGCATCTACTGCCTTAGTTAAAACTTCTTCTTCTAAATCTCTCTTTGCTCTTTCTTCGTTTTCCTTTTGTAGTTTAGCCTTTATATCATTCTTTAATTCATCAAGTGTATTAAATTCAGATACTTCACTTGCAAAATCATCATCAAGTTCTGGAAGTTGCTTTACCTTTATTTCCTTTATAGTAACCTTAAATAGTGCTGGTTTTCCCTTTAGTTCTTCAGCGTGGTAGTCTTCTGGGAATGTAACATTTACATCAACTGTTTCTCCAACCTTTGCACCAACAAGTTGGTCTTCAAAGCCTGGAATAAATGTTCCTGAACCTATTGTTAAATTGTAGTTATCAGCCTTTCCTCCTGGGAATGCAACACCATCTACAAATCCTTCAAAGTCGATAACTGCTATATCGCCATTTTCAACTGTTCCTTCTTCCTTTGTTATTAGTCTTGCATTTCTTTCTCTTAAAGCATTTAGTTCTGCCTCTATATCAGCATCTGTTACAGGATATTCAATTTTCTTAACTTCTATTCCTTTATAATCTCCAAGTTTAACTTCTGGCTTTACAACAACTTCTGCAGTATATACGAAATCTTCTCCCTTGCCAATCTTTACAACATCTATTTCTGGTCTATCTACAGGTTCAATGTTATTTTCCTTTATTGCTACTGGATAAGTTTCGTCTAATATGTAATTGATTGCATCTTCATAGAAAACGCCTTCTCCATAGTACTTTTCTATAACTGCCTTTGGAGCCTTTCCTTTTCTAAATCCTGGTATATTGAATTTTGATGCATTCTTTCTGTATGACTTTTCTACTGCTTCATTAAATTTTTCACTTGAAACTGTTATTTCAAGCTTAACCTTATTATTTTCTAATCTTTCTACCTTTGTATTCATTTTACTTCCTCCTATTCAACTTTTTGTTCTTCCTGTTGCTATATATAAACAGCCTTTTATTACAGTTTAACATTGTAATAATAACACAATTAAAAAATAAGTTCAATAGTATCACAGAATTATTTGACCTTTAGAAAACCTCGCAATAACTTTATCCTTTGGTAATTTTACATTTTCTTCACTTAATACCTCTTCCTCTGCACTATTTAAAAGGTTCTCGTCATAATATTTAGAGGCATTGAACACTCTAAACCCTATACATTTTCCATTTTTATCAACTATATCAACCATATCAAGTATCAAGGATGCTGCTTCATCGAAGTCGAAATCTCTTTTAATCTCGCTAGTATCTTCTGAGTAGGAGGCACAAACTTCTGAATCCTCCATTTCAAAGTATAAACTAACTATGTCGTGCATTCTGTCATAATAAACCTTCAAAATATCACCCACAATACAAAATATATTATCCCTTTACATTATATCCCATAATACATAAAAATTAAACAATTTAATTTATTTTTTTGTCCATAAATTATATCCATCTGTTTCAAATATAATGTCTCCTACTTCATCAGTTCTAAAGTATTTAATCCCTATCTTATTTAAAAGGGATATGGTTTCTCTATGGGGATGCCCATAACTATTATCCTTACCTACTGATATTACGGCATATTTAGGATTTACCTTTTTAATAAATTGTACCGATGAAGAGGATGAACTGCCGTGATGCCCTAATTTTATAACATCAGCCCCTACTTCATATCCTTTTTTTAGTATTTCTCCTTCAGATAGCTTTTCAGCATCGCCCATAAATAAAAATGCCCTGCTTTTATATTTTACTCTTACTACTACAGAATAGTTGTTTAATTCTTCATAATAATTTTCATTAGGAGCTAATAGTTCAAACTCTACACCATCTACATCAAATTTAATGCCTGCCTTTGCTGGTTTTATTTTAATGTTTTTCTTTTTTATTTCTTCCATCATACTTATGAAAGTTTTAGTATTTGTCGTAACCTTAGGCATATATATATTATTAATATTATAGTTCTTTATAACATCGTCCATATTACCTATATGGTCTTCGTGGGGATGTGTAGAAATTAGCACCTCTATATCCTTAACTTTATTTTTATCTAATTTGTTTAAGAAACTTTCTCTTACACTATTTGAACCTGAATCAATTAATATATTTTTTCTATTAGGTGTCTGAATTAAAATAGAATCACCTTGACCAACATCTAAAACTATAACCTTAAGATACTTTTCTATGTTATTTGATGGTTCAATATTTGATTCTATGCAGCCTGTAAAAAACAAAGTAAATATAATTATAAGACAACTTAAAATTCTTTTCACAGTTATACCTCCAAGTTTTTCATATATTCAAAGCTTTTCTTTATTTCGTCAAAGTCTCCATAATTATCCCTATAAACCTCAATAATATACTGACAGTCTTTATTTAAATTTTGTGTTTTATTAATTACTTCTTTAAAATCAAACCCACCATAGCCAGGTAGCAAACAATCACAAAATTCGTTTGAATCAGATATGTGTACATTTACAATCCTATTTTCATATACATTTAAATACTCGTCTATATTTCTACCACTTCTTATAGCTTGCTTAACATCTAAAGTAAAATAGAGCTCTTCCTTCATATTTTCCTTAACAGCTTGTATAAACTTAGGATCATTTCCCATACACCAAGAAACATTTTCCCAAGCTATATATACATCATATTTCAAAGCTATTTTACATAAGTTATCCATAACCTCTGCTGTCCACTTTATATCCTTAATCTGTTTATTGTTTCTTTGGCCGTGAAATATATAATATTTTGCTCCAAGCTTTTTTGCCGCTCTGCAGGCTAATTCAAACTTTTCCTCCATCTCTTCCCTTCTTCTATTATAGGCATCAAATAGGAAAGGTTCATAGGATGCAGGAAATGGATGTACTGTGTTTATACTTAAGTTATATTTTTTAATGTTTTCATCTATCTTTAAAAGTATTTCTCCTGTCATCTCAGTTGCTGATTCAAAAAACACCTCACATAGTTTAAATCCTATGCTACTTATAATTTTTAATGTGTCTTCTGTCAATACTTCTGGATAAAAACAAGCTGTTGAAATACCAAAGTTCATAAATTCCTCCTAAAAAATTTATCATTTAAATGTATAATTCCCAAATTTAAAGGTAATATTAATTAATGTGATGAATAAGTTAAAAAGGCAATCCCAATCTCCTGTTTGTTAACTCCTGTTTCGTTCTGTTATAATGCTGCCAAAACCAATCAAAGGGGTTGCCTTTTTTACATCACAAAAACATTAAATAATCATTAAAAATCCTCTATATCTATAGAGGACTTTTATTTATATTTACTTTATCTCCTTTAATTTATACTTCCCCTTTTCTAAAACAAAAGTTTTACCATCTGAAATTATTCTTAAACCTTCATTTTCATCAAATCCATCGTATTTTATATTATTAATATCATAGGATAATTCACCTAATCTTACTAATCTTGTACCATTATAATTAGCATACCATATAAATATTCCTCTTTTAGTCAAATTATACGGAAGCTTTGTTAAAAATACTACTTTGCCATCAGACGTAAAATGTGGCTTTTCTGCCCATATATAATCCTTCTGCCTCTGTAGGACCTTATCCTTTTCAAATGTATATTTAGATGTTTTTAAAGTTTTTAGAGTTATGTCTTCATATGTTCCATCTATTGAATATACGATTATATTTTGGTTTTCTTTATCATCAAATACAACCTTTGTTCCATCCTTTAAAATATCAAAGTCAACATTAACTCCTTCTGATTTTACCTCAACAAATTTTTTTACACCATTTTCATCTCTATATACAACTTTAAACTGCCTCTGTGAATTAGATATATATATATATTCCTTTAATGTTTCATCTACCTTGTTTTCATTATTTGGAGTATCCTTTATCTCTTCTTTTTTATTTTCTCTATTTATATTCTCATCTTGTTTTATATCCTTTTGCTGCTTCTTTAAAAAACTAAACTTATCAGCAATATTTATGTTAATACCTCTTTTATTAAATTGATACTTTGTATAAAAGAAGGCTGCAAAAATTATTATTAATATAATTAATGTTATATTGATTCTTCTTCTTCTCATCTGTTCCTCATAATTTTTACTAAAGATACTTGGTCTTCCCAAAGTTATCTCCTCCCTTAAATTGTTCCATCATATGCTATTATACCCTAACTTTCAAATAAAAAAAAGCACAAAAAAGCCTTCTTTGAAGAAGGCTTCTTGGTGGGCCATCGGGGACTCGAACCCAGGACACCCTGATTAAGAGTCAGGTGCTCTACCAACTGAGCTAATGGCCCATATTCTGTATTCTTACTGGTGCGCCCAGTAGGACTCGAACCTACGACCTCCAGATTCGAAGTCTGTAACTCTATCCAACTGAGCTATGGGCGCACGAACTTGCGCCATAGATAATATGGTGCGCCTTGAGAGATTCGAACTCCCGACACACGGCTTAGAAGGCCGTTGCTCTATCCAACTGAGCTAAAGGCGCATATCNTGGAGCGGGTGATGGGAATCGAACCCACACAACCAGCTTGGAAGGCTGGGACTCTACCATTGAGCTACACCCGCAAATTTTGGAGCGGGAAACGGGACTCGAACCCGCGGCATTCACCTTGGCAAGGTGACGCTCTACCAACTGAGCTATTCCCGCATATAAAATTGGTGGCCAGAGCCGGAATCGAACCAGCGACACGGGGATTTTCAGTCCCCTGCTCTACCTACTGAGCTATCTGGCCAAGATGGTGCGGGCGGAGGGACTTGAACCCCCACGCACTGGGCACTAGATCCTAAGTCTAGCGCGTCTGCCAATTCCGCCACGCCCGCATATTATGGTGGGCCATCGGGGACTCGAACCCAGGACACCCTGATTAAGAGTCAGGTGCTCTACCAACTGAGCTAATGGCCCATATATATTAGCCTTACGG